>JBJHBH010000013.1:0-12448 GCA_050485365.1 Desulfuromonadales bacterium
TTCAACACCAGCGTGGTGAAAATTCTCGGCGACCGGAGAGTCGAGGGGGTGGTCGCGCAGGAGTTCGTCCGCAGGATCGACGGACGCCAGAGCGTCACCGTCCCCATCCCCGGCACCGAGCGCGAGGTCCCCTGCGACAAGGTGATCATCGCCATCGGCCAGAAACCGTTCGCCCGCATCGTTTCGACCACCACCGGCATCAAGACGAGCGAACAGGGGTACGTCCTCACCACAAAAGAACCGTTCTACGGCATGACGACCAGGGAGGGGGTCTTCGCCGCGGGCGACGTCGTCCACGAGCCCCAGACCGTCATCCTCGCCATGCGCGAGGGGCGAAAGGTCTCCGAGGCCATCGACGCATGGGTGCAGCAGAAGGCTCTGAAGACGATCTGAAGCGCTGACCTGGAGCCGCAAACGTGCTTCAAGCTGAATAAGCCCTGGAAATTCTCCGGGGCTTATTCGCTTTCAGGAGGAGTCATGATCATCAGAGCTCTAATCGTTGTGGCGGGTCTATGTTTCACCGCCTCATGCGCCGGCCGGGCGCACGTCGACCCCGGCGTGCCTAAATCGGTGACGTCGGAGAGGGAGATGGTGGTCACGGCAAACCCGCTGGCGACGGAGGCCGGGGCACGGATCCTCCAAAAGGGCGGAACCGCGGCGGATGCCATGATCGCGGTGCAGGCGGTGCTCGGGCTGGTCGAACCGCAATCGAGCGGCCTCGGCGGCGGTGCCTTCATCGTCTACTACGACGCCGGCACCGGAGAAACCATCACCCTCGACGGCCGTGAAAGGGCCCCCGAGGCGGCGAGAGAGGACCGATTCCTGACGAATGGACGCGCCATGCCGTTCGACGAGGCATGGCAGAGCGGCCTGTCGGTCGGGGTGCCGGGTGTGCCGAGGCTGATGGAATACATGCACCTTCGATACGGCCGCCTGCCGTGGCAGAGCCTCTTCGATGGGGCCAAGGCACTCTCTCAGGAAGGATTCGAGCTTACCGAGCGCACCAACTCCCTGGTGGCCGAACTGCTGCAGAGGAATCCCTCCTGCGCCGACGGTGAACGGCTCTTTTTCAGAGATCGGAGCGCCTTCGAATATTTCGTCGATGTCGAAAGGTGCACGGCAAAGCCCGTCGGCACCCTGATCACCAATCGCGCCTACGCCGATACGCTTGCCGTCCTGGCCGAAAAAGGGGCGGATCCCTTCTACAACGGCGCGATTGCCGAGGCCGTCGTCGCCGCCGTGCAAAGCGACCTCAATGGTGCGGGGGACTTGAGCGCGGCGGATCTGGCAGATTACCATGTGGTCGAGCGTGAACCGGTCTGCCTGAGCTACCGGGACTATGCCGTATGCGGCATGGGGCCGCCATCCTCAGGGGGGCTGGCCGTGGGGCAGATTCTCGGCATCATCGAGAAGCGCTCCGACCTTCTCGGCGAGACGCCCCTCGACGTGGCTACCGTTCACCTCTTTACGCAGGCCGGACGGCTCGCCTTTGCCGACCGCAACAGGTATGTCGGCGACACCGACTTCGTTTCTGTTCCGGTGGAAGGGATGCTCGACGAAACATATCTGGCAGAGCGTGCCGCGCTTATCGCCGAGCTCGAAATGGGGAGGGCCGAGCCGGGATCTCCTCCCGGGGTTCGCGCAGGCCGCGCACCGGACGACGGCGCGAGTCGGGGCGGGACGACGCATATCTCGATCGTCGATCGCTACGGCAACGCCCTGTCGATGACCTCCACGGTTGAAAGCGCTTTCGGCAACGGGGTCATGGTTCACGGCTTTTTGCTCAACAACCAGCTGACCGATTTTTCCTTCCAGTACGAAGATGCCGCGGGAAATCCCGTCGCCAACCGTGTGGAACCGAAAAAGCGTCCCCGAAGCTCCATGTCCCCGAGCATCGTCTTCGACGGCGAGGGTCAGGTGGTGCTGGTGGCGGGGTCGCCCGGCGGCGCCCGCATCATCGGCTACACCGCCGGGGCGATCATGCAGATCCTCACCTTCGGGCTCGACCCGCAGGAGGCGATCAACCTCCCCCATTACATGAACCTCAACGGGCGAACGGATCTCGAGGCGCCGATTCCGGGGATCACCCTCGATTACGATGCCGAGGCACTGGCCGCAGCGCTCGTCGCCCGCGGGCACAGCGATCCGGCGATGCCGCCCGAGGAGCGCTCGGTGGGGATCATCGAGCAGACCAGCGGATTGGCGATCATCCAGGTCGTTAGAACTTCAGTGGGTGAAACCGTCCTGATCGGAGGCGCCGACACACGACGCGACGGAGCGGTTGGGGGCCGCTGAAAAGTTGTCGGGAAAACCGGCGTAGCGTCTACTCACCAGATTCTCATCGTCAGGCGCCAGAAGCCATCGAGCACCAGCAGCAATCCGATGACGGCGATGAGGTAAGGCAGAACCCGATGGACGAAGTTCGTGATCGCGTCCGTCAGCCATCCGAAGAGGACACGGCTGCGTTCGGGCCAGAGGACGCGAAGAACGACCAGACCGAGGAGGGGGAGGATGTAGAAGATGTTGTACCACAGGAGCCAGCCGAGCTGCGCCGCGAAGCTCGGCGTGTGCGCCGCGATCAGTCCGATCGCCATGTTGTGACGCGGATCGGTGGGCGCGTACAGCAGACCGATCACCGCACCGAGAATGAACACCGCCGCCGGACTGATGCGCTGCGGAGGACGAAACGCCACCTCGCGCGCAGGCCTGCGGATGGCGTGGATCCCCGCGATCATCAGGACCATGCCGGCGAGGACCTGAATCGACCTGAGCGCAGTCGGATCGAGGAGGGGAAGAAGGTGCTCGAGGAATATGCGCCAGCCGTAAATGAGAATGACCCCGGCGCAGAAATAGCCGAGGGACGTGCCGGCGACGTAGGACAGCGTGCGCGGCACCGGCCGCGAAGTCCCCAGAAGATAGACGGCGATCGCCAGGGTGAGGATGTTCAGGCTGTCGAGAAGAGCGAGAGCCGCGATTTGAAAGTGCATCTATTCACTTCTTCCGGGACGGGAACGGGGCATCGTCCACCGTCAGGCCCTCATCCCTGCCGCCCGTGAGAGATCGGCCACCACCGACAGCGCGACGCACCGGCTGTAATCGTGAATCTTCCAGTGCTCGGGGCACCAGCCGACAAGAAAACGGTAGAAGTCGGCCTGCGCAATGCGAAACAGCTCACGCCACTCGGCCTCCACCGCATCGACCTCCCTCTCCTTCCCCCGCATCCTCAATGCCTGACGAAGTGTGAGGAAGTATGCGCCGAGCAACTCCTCCTCCCACTCTTGCTGTTCGGACTCGTCGAGACAGCTGCCGAGAAAGTAGGCGACATCCTTCATTCCGCAGCCGCCGCCGACGTACTGGAAATCGACTGCGGCGACCTCTCGACCGTCTTCCGAAAAGCAGAAGTTCGCCACCTTGGCGTCGCCGTGGATGATCGTCTTGAAGCGACACGCGTTGAGCTTCGCGTCGAGAAGCGGGGCCGCCTTCCGGATCGAGCTGTCCTCGATCACCCTCAATTCATCCAGTCGGGTGGCCAGATGCCAGTAGCTGCCGATCGGCCACAGGCCGCGCGGTTCCTCAGCAAGAAAAGTCGCATGGAAGTGGGCCAGCCAATTCAGACACGCGACGGCCTCACTGCGGGTGAGGTGTTCCTTGCGGAGTTTGAATCCAGCAGCGTCGAGATCCTCCAGCACCATCACGTGCTGCTCAGCGGCACTCTGCATGCCGTAGCAGCGCGGCACCCTGCAGAAATCGTCACACCGACCGCTCCAGTCACGGTACCAGGCCATCTCGACCTCGTAGGAGCGCACCTTGCGCCGGTGTGCGTGGTCGTTATGCCAGTTGCGCGGGTGGTTGACCCTGGTGGGAAAGACGACATTCTTCACCACAACGCTGGATACTTCCGTCCCCCTCAGGTCATAACGGACGATCTCGCCGTAACCGCTCCACAACGACTGGATCAGCTCGCGTCTTTTTGCCTCGGCGGCGCCGGTGAGGCAGCGGATGATGGGGTCAAGGGGGAGGTGCGAATTTTCGAAGGTTTCAATCACGACTGCTTAGGCTTCTCTGTAGGGAAGGTAGGCTGTCCTTCGCAAAAAAATGCGGAATTTGGAAGCTGTTTTCTCCGCAACGGCAAGAGGGGATTTCGACAAGGGCAGCTTGCAACGCCTCGCGGCTCATCGCGCCGTGAATCGCGACCAGCAGATCGCCGACTTGGGGTGTGACTTGGGGGGCAGAGGTGGTCACGGCATCCCGGATCATCCGTAGCATGAAGGCGATGAAGGGCGCGGAGTCGGTCTGACGGGTGCGCTCTTCGCGCAGGCGCTGTTCGTTGACGGTGTACCCCCGAACAATGAGCTCACGCAAAACCCGCGTCGCCCATTGTCGGAACTGGGTACCGCCTGCTGCATACCGGCGCCGAGGGAGTGGCCGTTGTCCTTGGCCTCGATGATGGCGATGGGATGGTTGGGCTTGTGATAGAGAATGTAGTCGGCGCGTTTGGCTTTGCCCCGGGTGACCAGCTTCCCCCGGACGATGATCCGCCCCTTGGTGAAGAAGACCTCGCGGCGGATCCGGCTCTCATTCCACCCGGCCGCCTGGAGATGAGGCGTGATGAATTTCGCGCAGATGTCGCTTTCGCTCAGACCTCTTTTGTCCATGCGCCCTCCCCCAGCTCACGGCTGTCAGTACATGAGAACCGGAGTTTTCAGAACATTTCACGACCATCTTCAACGAACGGAAGACTACCATCTATAGTGCCTACAGTGAAGAACTTTCAGGATGAACTGCAAGCCGGCCCCCCACCGGGAAATCTTTATCTCACGCAAAGACGCGAAGAGAATCAAAGTTCATCTTCCATCCGCAACGGCGCCACAAGAGGAAGGGTAAACATCCTATCTGCTTTCGGATTCCGAGAAGTTGCAGCGCACTGCGGGCGACCATGCGCGCAGGTGGGCGGCCGGTCACAATGCCTCTACCTTCGCTATCATCTCCCTGTTCGGCCAGAGATCGGAACCCCGGGCGGTTACCGGGCGTTTGTTGAGAAAAAGAGCGGCTTGTGCCGGGTCGAGTTCGAGCAGGTTGGGAACGCGGTGCAGATAGGCATCCAGATCACCCATGGCGACATTCATGGAGGAGAGAACCGAACGATCGGTGGCTAGGTCGAAGACAACCGGGCCGAGAACCAGTCCTGCCCGCAGAATCTTCGCATCCGGCATCCCGTGAGCGGCCAGGCTGATGAGGAAAAGATCGCGGTGCAGCTTGCCTAGATTTTCGAAGTGCGCCTTTTTCAGCCCCGGCATAAAGAGCATGTAACGCGTCTCATCATGACAGAAAAGGACGCACTGCCTGCGATCGATTCTGTACAGGTTGGCATGCCAGGCGCCCAGCGGGTTCGTCTCGGCGAGGGGATCGGCGGATACTTCGGGAAGCTTGGCTGCAAGTTTTTGGGTGCAGTGGAGAATCATTACAGGCTCCTGAACGCTCAAGACCGGACAAAGGAGATGAGAAAGAGCGGATCACCTACATGTAGCAGCCTTTCCTTGCGAAAACCGTGCGGAATCACAAGCGCCTCGACTTCCTCGGGGGAGAGACGTATCGCCGCGGGGGGACCGGGGCGGCTGTCTACCTTCTCGAACTGGATGATCACCAGCCGCCCTTCGGGACGAAGCACCCTGGCGGTTTACCGCAGCGCCGCCTCCCCTACCCCGCCCTCCTCCAGGTCGTGCAGACCGTCGCCATCAGGACCACGTCGGCGCTAACGTCCGGCAGAGGGAGTTGCCCTCCGAGATCAGCTAATTCGGCCCTTATCTGCCCAAGCCCCCGCGCGCGGACGCTCTCGCGCAAAGCGACAACCCCCTCTTCCCAGAGATCGAAGGCGTGAATCGCCCCCGCCGTCTACCCCTGGAAATGAAAAAAGCACCCGGGATTTCGCCCTGGGTGCTTGTCATTTTCTTGGAGCGGGAAACGGGATTCGAACCCGCGACCTTCAGCTTGGGAAGCTGACACTCTACCACTGAGTTATTCCCGCGAAACGAGACGAATTATAGGGAGGGGACGGGTCTTTGTCAAACCATTTTCTTGGACTGAGATGTCAAAAATCGAATCGCTTCCTCAGTGGTGGTGACCCTTCCGGCGATCTCCTCTTTTCGCAGGCGGGCCAGAGCCCGGCCGAGTTTGAGGCCGGGTGGGAGAGAGAGGATCTCCCCTGCCCTGACACCGTCAAGAAGGTCGGGAACTCTTCCGTTTGAGCTGTGTTGGAGGAAATCCCGAAGGGCGCTGCGGACGAGGGAGGCGTTCGATTTTTCTTCGCCGCCGAGGGCACCGAGGAAGATGAGCGCCTCGACGGGGTGGCGACCGAGAGCGGCGATCCAGAGAGCTCTCGCCCTCCCAGGAGGGACGGCGGGGAGCTCGGTCCACAACGCTGGATCGAGCCCGGCAAGGGCGCTGACGATGGCGCCCGAGCGTCGGCTGAGCTTGAATTTCTGCGCCCAGGCGGGCATCGCATCCGGCGAGGAGCCGCGGCCAAAGGCGGCCATCTTGAGGAGGGCGGCGCGGGTGAGGTTCGCCTCGATCTCTTCAGAAAGGAGGGAGGCTTCCGAAGGTTCCTCTTCCAGCCTTGCCATCAGCGCTTCGCAGCGGCGCGCCAGGGTCTCACCTCTTTGGAATTCGCGCTCATCGAAAGGTCTGAAGAGGGCATCCGTCGCGTCGAGAGTGGCCATGAGGCGAAGGGGTGCGGCGATGGGCTTTTCGCCGAAGATCGCGCCGAGCTCGCTTCGGATGCGTTCGGGAGCGACGGCTTCGAGCAGCCGGGCCGAGGCGCGCATGAGGGCGGCGGTCTCCTCTTCGAGGTCGAAACCGAGGCTGGCTGCGTGCCGCACCCCCTTAAGGACCCGGAGGGGATCGTCTTCGAAGACCCCTGGCGAACAGGCCCGCAGGCGTCTCGATGCAAGGTCGTCGAGCCCGCCCAGCGGATCGAAGAGGTCGCCTTCGCGGTGGAGCGGCAGCGCCAGGGCGTTGATCGTGAAGTCGCGCAGCTGCAGATCCCCCGGCAGATCGTCCGCACGCAGCGGCGCGAAGTCGAAAGTCGTCGTCCCCTCCCCTGTCTCCACCACCACACGGCTCTGGCGTCGCGGCGCATCGAGGAAGAACCAGTGACCTGTTGTCTTTCGGGCGAAGCTCTGCGCCAAGTGGGTCGGATCGTAAGGGGCGGCGAAGTCGAAATCGGTCGATTCGCGTCCGAGAAAAAGGTCGCGCAGAGCACCTCCGACGAGATAGAGCTCATCGCCTTCGCGCAGAAGCGCCCTCAGGCGAGAGTAGAGGCCCCTTTCGGCGAGGCGTTGTCGAATGGTTTCAGCGTTCATAAGAAAAGGCGGGTCAAAGACCCGCCTCTTGAGTTTACACCGTCTTCAAGGGTCAGGAAAGATCCTGTACCGCCTTGAAGATCGTATCGAAGAGTTCCTGGAGATCGCCCTCGGCGATGCACGAGAACGCGATGCGCAGGTCGGTAGCGCCGATGGAGATGGCGCCGACGCCATATTTTTCAAGCAGATGGACGCGAAGCTTCTCAGCGTCAACCTTCTTCAGTTTAAGGCACATGAAGTAGCCGGAATTGAAGGGGTAGTAGGTCCAGGCCTCATCGTACTTGCCGCTGTCGAGGACCGCCTTGGTCCTGAGAGCGCGCCCCTTCATGATCTGCACCTTCTCCTCACGTTGGCGGGGGAAGTCGGGGTTGCGCAGAGCGTCGATGACGAAGGTCTGGGAGGGGTGCGGGCAGTTGGAGATCTTGGCGCGGATGATCCCCATCGTCTTCTTTTCCAGGGCGGTCATCACCTCGGCATTGGCTTCCTTCTTGCCGTCGGCGAAGGTGATGAAGCCGGTGCGGAAGCCCCAGACGAACTCTTCCTTGGTGGCGCCGTCCAGCTTGACGGCCAGGATGCGCGGATGCAGGTTGGCCAGTTTCCCGAAGAGGGATTCCTTGAGGGAGTCTTCATAGAAGAGACCGAAGTAGGCATCATCGGTGACGGCAACGATGTTGCAGCCGCCTTGCGCCACCTCAAGGATGGCTGCGACGAGCGCATCCCCTTCGGCGACGGTCGGGGTATAACCGCTGGGGTTGTTGGGGAAATTGAGGAGCACCACGGCCTTTCCCTTCTCGGCGGCGGTTGCCTTGAGGGTTTTCTTGAAGGCTTCGACGTCGTAACCGCCGGCGGGGGTGAAGGTGTTGTGCTTCTTGACGACCCCTTTGTTGCACGTTCCGAAGGTCAGATTGTAGTTCCCCCACAGCATGTCCGGCAGAACGACATGGTCCCCTTCGTCGACGAAGAGGTCACCGACGATGGAGAGACCGTGGGTCAGGGCGTTGGTGACGATCGGATTGCTGAAGTGCTTGCCCTGCATGCTCGGGTTTTCCTTGAGCATCTTCTCGCGCCACAGGCTGCGCAGCTCGGGGCGGCCCGCAGGGGGCGCATAGGGGTAGATATCCTTCGGGTCGAAGGCGGAGAGCTTTTCCTGGAAGCACTGCAGGTACATCGGACCGCCGTTCTCGGTGGCGATGCCGATGGTGGCGTTGAATTTATGGGCCTTCTCCTTCGCCTCGGCGGACTGGGTCAGGATCCCCTTGGGAAAAAAGAGATTCTTCCCGAGATCGGAGAGCATTTCCAGCACGTATGGGCTGTGCTGGGCCAGCAGGTCGTTGAGTTCCTTGGCCAACGGATTCATTCATTATCCTCCAGAGGTGAAAAGGTCACGGTGCCCAAAGGCGCCGCAGGGGGGCGCAGCCGGCACCGAGGGGGTATTTAATCAGGATTGTTCCCGACTTGTCAAATGGAAATATGGGAGAGACTTCATGTTTACGGTATCCTGCGCAAAGCAAGACGATTGCGCCGGCTCCGGGGGGCGTGATACTCTCGCCCCCTCCCCATTGCGCCAGGGTTTTCCATGCTTTTCGTCGAGGTCATCCTTCCCGTTTTCGTCATCATCTTCTCCGGGTACCTTCTGGAGAAGGGGGCGAAGCTCGATTTCCGCACCCTGACCACCGCCAGCCTCTATCTCTTCACACCCGCGCTGACCTTCTCGGCGCTGATGAAGCGCGAGCTGCGCTTCGAGCTCGTCGGGGATCTCTTCCTCTTCATGCTGCTGTACACCGCCGCGATGCTTCTGGTGTCGGTGGCGGCCGGGCGCCTGCTGCGCATGGAAGGGGAGACCCGCAGCGCGCTGCACCTGACGACGGTGGTGATGAACGTCGGCAACTTCGGGCTGCCCCTGGCCTATTTCGCCTTCGGCGACGCGGGGCTCGAGGTCTCGATCCTCACCTTCGTCCTGTTCAACATACCGCTGAGCACGCTGGCCATCGTTCTGGCGCAGGGTGGGGGCGTCGGCCTCGGAGCCGCCATGGGGAACATGCTCAAGATCCCCATCATCCACGGCGTTCTTCTCGCCTTCGCCCTGAAGGGGCTGGGGATTTCCCTTCCGGAGGTGGTTCTTCGACCCATCGATCTGGTGGGACAGGCGGCCATCCCCCTGATGCTGGTGATGCTTGGGATGCAGCTCGCCCGCACCCGACTCAAAGGGGGGCTCGGCTTTTTGAGCGTTTCGGCGGCGATCCGGCTGGCGGCGGCCCCCGGGGTCGCCGTCGCGGTGGCCGCGCTGATCGGGCTTCACGGCATCGAACGCGCCGTGGTGGTGCTTCAGACGAGCACCCCTGCGGCCGTCCTCCCCCTGCTCTACGCGGTTCGCTTCAACTCCCGCCCCGACTTGGTCGCCGGCGCCATCTTCGTCTCGACGCTGCTGAGCGCCTTCACCCTCACCGTCCTGCTCTATCTGCTGCAGGGGTGAGCTGAGGTGGCCCAAAAGGCCGTGTGCCCCGCGGCGCCGTCCATCAGAACAGAGTCCCCAGAACGACCCCCAGCGCTGAGAGCGGCCCGGAATCGCTCAGCCCGTCGACGGTCTTTTCGACCTTGTGCAGCGTCGTCTTGGCGTCGCGGTACAGGGCATCGTCGTTGACGAGGCGCCCCATCGTCCCCTGGCCGTCGTCGATCTTCGCGGCGATGCTCGCGATGCGCGCCATCGCCTCCGTCGCCTCTTCGTACAGCGCCGCGTCGTTGAGGAGCCGCGCGAGCGACCCCTCTCCCTCGGCGATCCGGCCGACGATCTCACGGATCTGTTGCAGCGTGACGAGCGCCTCGGCGTACAGAGCGTCGTCGGTCAGAAGGCGCCCCACCGTCCCCTCGCCGTCCCGGACGCTGCCGGTGATCGTCTGCAGGTTCGCGAGGGTACCAAGGGCCTCGTCGTACAGGGCGGTGTCGTTGAAGAGGCGCCCCATCGTCCCCTCGCCCGCTTCGATGCGCGCGATCACGACGGCGAGCCCCCCCACGGCAGCGCGGATCTCGTCGTAGAGGTGGGGGTCGTTCACCATCTTGCCGATGACCCCCTCCCCTTCGTCGATCTTGGCGGCGATGCTCTCGAAGCGGGCCATCGTGTCGGTCAACGGCCCCCGCGCGTCGGCGATCAGGTCGCCGAGGGCGCCGAGGACCCGCTCCTGGTTGCGGTCGAGGTTGGTGATGAGCTCGTCGATGTTGGCCCCGGGCTCGGAGGGGAGCGCCGAACCGGGGGGCAGAGCCTCGCCGGAGCCGAAGTCGAGGCCGAGGAATTGCCCCCCCAGCAGATTGGTCTGGCGGATGCGCGCCACCGAACCGGCCCTGACCCGGGTCCCTTCGACGACATAGAAGTCGACCCGGACCCGTTCCTCCTCCAGGGAGATCGATTCGACCTTTCCGACCTCGACGCCGGCCAGGCGCACCGGGTCGCCCGCCTTGATGCCGACGACCGAATCGAAATGGGTGTGGTACGCGATGCGCGTCTCGAAAGGGTTCCAGTTCTCGACGGCCTCGATCATGACGCCCAGGGCGACGAGCGCAAGGATGAAAAAAATGCCGACTTTCTTCTCGATGGAGAGGGCCATGCCTAGAGTTCTCCCTTGATCCCTTTGGTCGTGGTGTAGATGAAGTTTCGAACGGTGGGATTTTGGCTCGCCTTGATCTGCGCGGGGGTGCCGATCTCGACGACCCCCTCGGGGCTCATCATGGCGACCCGATCCGAGAGGTACAGAGCGAAATTGATGTCGTGGGTCACGATGATGGTGGTGAGGTCGACCCTTTCGCGCAGGTTCATGATGACCTTCGCCAACTCGTCGGTGGTGACCGGGTCGAGCTCGGCGGTCGGCTCGTCGTACAGAATGAGGTCGGGGTTCATGGCGAGCGAGCGGGCGATGGCGACCCGCTTCTTCATTCCGCCGGAGAGCTCGGAGGTCATCAGATCCTCCTTCCCTTCAAGCCCCACCAGCCCGAGCTTCTCGGCGATGATCCGGCGGATCTGCGTCTCGTCGCAGATGCGCTTCTCCCGAAGCCACAGCCCGACGTTATCCCCCACCGACAACGAGTTGAACAGGGCCGAGGTCTGAAAGACCATGCTGGAGCGGTATTGCACAGCGGCGGCGCGCTGCGGTGCGAAGATGTCTTCCCCCTCGATGTAGATATGCCCGCTGTCGGGCCGCTGAAGCCTGACGATGTGTTTGAGGAGCACGCTTTTGCCGGTGCCGGACGGTCCGATGATCGAGAAGGTCTCGCCGGGGAAGATCTCGAGGTTGATGTTTCGCAGGACGTGATTGTCGCCGAAGCTCTTGTTCAGATCGACGATGCGGATCCCTACCCCGCGCGACTCGTGATAGGTGCCGCCCTCGTCCCGCCGCCCCTCCGAGAGGCGACCACGCAGTTTGTCCAGAAGCCCCTCCATCTTTTCGTCCTTGTCTGGTTCCATCGTCGCCTCGCAGAGATCTCAGATCATCAGACGCGTTATGAAGTAGTTCGCCACGAAGATCAGGAGAAAGGACAGAACGACTGAGCGCGTGGTGGCAGTCCCGATCCCCCGGGCGCCCCCGGCCGTCTTGAACCCGACATGGCAGCCGACAAGGGCGATGATTCCGCCGAAGACGAAAGCTTTGGCGAGCCCCTGAAAGACTTCGGCGAAGTTGAGCGCCCGCACCATGGTGTCGTAATAGACGCTCCAGGGGACGTTGATCTGAGGATTGACGCTGCTGACGATCCCTCCGCCGATGATGCCGATGACGATGGAGACGATGACGAGGGCGGGGACGGCGAACAGGGCGGCGACGAGTCGCGGCATCGCCAGGTAGCGCACCGGGCTGATCTCCAGCGTCTCGAGGGCGTCGATCTCTTCGTAGACCTTCATGGCGCCGATCTCGGCGGCGATGGCCGAGCCGATGCGCCCGGCCACCAGCAGGCTCGTCATGACCGGGCCGAGCTCCTTCACCATCGAGAGGCCGACGATGGCGCCAATGGCCTCCTGCGTGCCGTAAAGCGCCAGCTGAGTGCCGGTCTGAAGGGCGAGCACCATCCCCACGAAAAGGGCGGTGAGGGCGGCGATGGGCAGGGTG
>JBJHBH010000013.1:12458-58684 GCA_050485365.1 Desulfuromonadales bacterium
GCGTCCGGCCGAGCAAAAAGAGCATCTCGCCGGCGGTCTGCGAGGCGTCGAGAATTTTTCTTCCGATGGCCGACAGCACTCAGCCCCCTTGCGCGTTGAACCCGCTCCCGATGGGGATGGCCCAGGGGAGATAGAAGAGGCGCAGCCCCCTTCGGTCGGCGTCGCGCTGCACGCGCACGAGCCCTTTGAGGAGGGAGAAATCGGTTTCGGTCCCCACCTCCCGGCGGTAAGAGACGAGAGGGAAGATCTCCATCGCAAGATCGTCGCCCCGGCGCTCGCGCCAGTACAGATTCCACAGCAGGCTGGAGATCTCGTTGCCGTGATCGTCCCACTTGCGCTGATAGATCCGCCACAGGGGCGACCAGTTGCGCTCGATTCCCCGGTTGCCGGGGAAGAAGGGCTCGAGGAGCGAGAAGGTGTAGAAATGGGAAACGTCCCGGGTTCTCTCGTAGGTAAAGAGGGGCCACAGGGCGACCCGGCGGTGGCGGGGGAGCGGCTCCTCGTGGAGTTGCTCCCGTGTGTCCGAGTAGAGGAAAAAGAGGACCCGGTCGCGCCGTCGTTCGAGCATCTCGGTGTTTAGCTCCTCGATCCGGTAGATGGGCCATCCGATCCAGCGTCGGCGCAGATCGCCGGTACGCTCGTCGGCATACAGGGGGAGCGCACGAAAACCCTGCCTGTACTCCCCGTCGGTGCGCCGAAGCAGGGGCCACGGAAAGTTGCGCTCGACATATCCCCTGTCGCGATCTTCGATCCGAGAGAAGAAGGGCCACAAAACGGTGCGCGAGCTGCGCTGCGGCGACTCCTCCTGCAGGTAGAAGGGGAAAAAGGCGCGAAACGAACGAGGCCGGTCGGTGTCGAGGTTCTCGTCCCCGCTGAAGAAGAAGGGCCACAGATAAAAGCGCTTGCGGTAGACCCCTTCTTTCTGGCTCCCTCCGTAGAGGGGCCAGACCTTGATCCCGTGCTCCTCCGGGCCTTCGGTGCGTCCGAAAAACGGCCAGAGAACGTGGGTGTTGGTCGTGCCTCGCTGCTCGGTGCGCAGGTGGAGAGGGAAGAGAGTGAAGCGGATCTCGTCTCTGCCGAAACGATCATAGAGCTTTCCCCCGACGGGGAAGAGCGCGAAATACGGCTCGCCCTCGTCCGAGCTCCCGGAGAAGACGAAGGGAAAGAGCATGAAGCCGCCATCGTCGTACTCCCGGTGACGCTCTCCCGAATCGTACTGCAGCAGGTGCAAGCCGTGAAACGAGCTGCGGTCGGCATCCCTTCTGCGCGCGGCGACGGGGTAGAGGAACTCCTGAAAGGCGACGCCCTCATCGTCGGAGGCCTGGTAGAAAAGAGAACGGAGGCCGACCTCACGTTCGGGACCCTTGCGTTCGAAACTGAGCAACGGACCGAGAATGTTGACGCTGGTGTAATCGACGGCGTCGGAGCGGCGGTAATCGACCAGGGGCCAGAGAGTGAAGATACGGCCGGACGCTTCGGCGACGGCGGCAACGCCGAAGCAGAGAAGGAGTGTGGCGAAAACGAGGGGTGCGGGGCGCATCGGATGAATCATCGTCACTGCAAGGCGCTCACCCCGCGATCGCGCGATCAGCGGGGGCTGCATTCCATTCAATTAAAGGGAGGTGTGCCGGGATAGTAGCAACCCCTCCGGGCAAAGACAACTTAAGGATTTGTAACGATCTGACGCCTTCTGCGCTGCGCTCACCCTTGGCTGCCGGGTCCCCCGCCGCGGGGGCGCTTAGTCGCAACCATGATGACGGCGATGACGACGCACACCACGACAATGAAGACGACGTCTCCGAGGGTGATGTTCACGGAGTCCTCCCGTCGAGAATCGCCTCGCGCCCCTCGATGGCGGCTTCGTAGCCGGGATCGACCTCGAGAGCCTTTTCGAACGACTCGAAGGCGCCTGCCGGATCGCCGTCACGGGCTCGGCTGATGCCCAGAAGGTAGAAAAATTCGGGCATCGGAATCTCCGACGGCAGGGTCCCTTCCTCTTCGAGGCGCTCAAGAATCAGCCGTGCGGTTTCGAAGTCCCCCTCGCCGCACGCTTCGAGAGCGTTGCCGACCCCCTCCAGGTCGTCGATCAGTGGATGATCGGGGACCTCGCCGGCGGCGATGCGAGCGAGCTTCGCGGCGAGGGACGCGCGCGCCGCTCCGGGCTCGAGGCGATGCAGAACCTCTTCCCAGCGCCGGGCCGCCGAGGGGTAGTCGCCGAGCAGATAATCGATCTGCCCGCAGTAGTTGAGGCCGACGAGATTTTCGGGGTCGCCTTTCAACGCCCGATGCAGGTACCCCAACGCCGAAAGGAGGTGCCTTCGGCAGCGTCCGAGCTCGGAGATGCTCGTTCCGAGGTCGTAAAGGCCTATGCCGATCTGCTGCAACAGGGCGGGGTTCCGAGGCTCCAGAAGAGCGAGGATCTTCAGGCAGGTGATCTTGCGCATCACATAAGGGGGATCGACCTCCTTGTGATCGAGCATCGCCGCCTGTGCCCCGAGATCGGCCAGGAAGTGGGGATAGGCATCCCTGAGAAGTTCGGCGTATTCGGTGTTGTGGGGGCAATCGGGGAATTGGCGCAGATAGTCGTAGACGCCGCGTCCGACGGCGTCGTCGGAAGGATCACCCTGTGCCAGATCACTTTCGTGGACAGGCAAGGGGAGCGCAGGCAGGGGGATCTTCGCCTGCTGCGGACCGACTTCGACATGACGCGGCGCAGGGGGAGTCCACAGCCGATACCCGTAGCCGAGCGCTTCGTGAGACACGCTAGATGATGACATTGCTGGATCGACCTCCTGTGCGGGGCTTTGACGCCGGATCGCAAACACCTCGCTGCGTAGCGCGTAGGGCTGACGCAACCGTTGAGAGGTTACCTCAAGCGCAAGGCGCCGTCACGAGAAATTCAGCGGGGAGATGGGGAGGCGAAAAAAGAAGAAGGGGTGGAGCATCGCTCCACCCCTTCAACCCTCCCTCGGGAGGGCATCGAATGGTGATCCCTACGGGACTCGAACCCGTGTCGCCGACGTGAAAGGCCGGTGTCCTAACCGCTAGACGAAGGGACCATTCTATTGTTGTGATCGGACCGCTCGGTCCGTCGTTGTTCTGGCTGGGGTGCTAGGATTCGAACCTAGGAATGCTGGAGTCAGAGTCCAGTGCCTTACCGCTTGGCGACACCCCAAAAGAGGTGCATGTAATACCAAGGAATATAGTGTGAGTCAAGGAGAAAAATCTCCAAAAAGTCGAAGCAAAGTGGCGGCCCCGGCGCGATTCGAACGCACGACCTACCGCTTAGGAGGCGGTTGCTCTATCCTGCTGAGCTACGGGGCCCCGGAAGGTTTCTCTTATAATCGAAACGGGGCGCCTTTGCAAGGATAAAGCGTTTTTTTCAGAACTTCAGCAGGCTGTAGACCTTGCCGTCGGGGAGACGCTTGCGCCCTTCGAGGAACTCGAGCTCGGTCATGAAGACGCATTCAACGACGTCGGCGCCGAGCTCCTGCACCAGATCGACCACCGCCGCCATCGTCCCGCCGGTGGCGAGCAGGTCGTCGACGACGAGAACGCGGCTCCCCGGTGAGAAGGCGTCCTCATGGATTTCGAGCGTGTCACTGCCGTATTCGAGATCGTAGGTCTTGCGCCGCGTCTTGTACGGAAGCTTCCCCGCCTTGCGCACCAGCGTCACCCCCGTGCCGAGCCTGTACGCCAGCGCCGAGCCGAGAATGAACCCGCGCGCCTCGATACCGACCACCTGCTCCATCCCCATGCCGATATAACGGTGAGCGATGAGGTCGACCATGCGGTGAAAGCTTTTGGCGTCCGCCAGAAGCGTCGTGATGTCCTTGAACATGATCCCCTTCTTGGGAAAGTCGGGGATGTCACGGATGATGTTTTTGAGATCTTCCACGGGGGTTGTCTTCCTTTCAAGCGTATTCAGCGGGCTTTCTGAGATCTCTCTTCGCGCAGATGCCGAAGCTGCGGGTCTTTTTCTTCCATGATGATGCGCAGCTTCTCAAGACTCTTGGCCTCGATCTGGCGGATGCGCTCGCGGGTCACACCGAAGCGCTGGCCGATGGTGTCGAGGGTCTGGGGTTCGCGATCCTCGAGGCCGAAACGCAAAGAGAGGATCTCGCGCTCGCTCTCGCTGAGCGAATCGAGCCATTGCTGCACCTGACTGTATTTGTCGAGGTCCTCGACCAGCGACGAGGGGTCGATGGAGGAGGTGTCCTCGATGGTGTCGATGAGGCTGTAGTCGTTGTTCTCCCCCATGGGGTGTTCGATGGAGTACGTCTTCTTCACCAGCACCATCAAGCGTCGGATGTAGGCGGGCTCGACCCCCATGGCCTCGGCGACCTCTTTGACCTGGGGCTCGCGGTTGACGCGATGGACGAGCTCGCGGCTGATCTTGATGAACTTGTTGATGTCGTCCGAAACGTGTACCGGCAGCCGGATGGTGCGGCTCTGGTTGACGAGGGCGCGCTCGATGGACTGCCGGATCCACCAGGTGGCGTAGGTGGAAAATCGGCACTCCTTGCTCAGCTTGAAGCGCTCGACGGCCTTGATGAGCCCCATGTTCCCCTCCTCGATAAGATCGAGAAAGGGAAGTCCGCGGTTCATATAGCGTTTGGCGATCTTCACCACCAGGCGCAGGTTCGACTCGATCATCCGGTCGCGGGCGGCCATGTCGCCCTGCGAGATGCGCCTGGCGAGCTCGCGCTCGTCCTCGGCGGTGAGAAGGGTCGTCTTCTGAATCTCTTTCAGATAGAGCTTTATGGCGTCGTCGGAGTGGGAATCGTAGTCGGACTCGGCCTTTTGCTCTTCCTCCTCCTCTTCCTCCTCCTCTTCGGGGCTCTCCTCGGGCTCTTCCTCTTCGAGGTCGTATTCCCGATTGTCGGGTCCGTCGGTGTCCATATCGTAGAAGTCGATCATTTCGTCCATAGTGTGATTTCCTTTATGAAATACCGATTATCGACGCACAGAGTCTAAGAGATGACCCCTGCTATGGCAAGTAAAAAATCGGATTCACGGCCGTCTTGCCATGACGGATTTCGAAGTGAAGACGCGCATCTCCGCCCCCCGGTGGGATCCCCGACAGGGCGATCTTCTGCCCCTTGCCGACGAAGGCACCGTTCTCGACAAGGATCCTCTCGTTGAAGCCGTAGACGGTAAAAAACGAGTCGTCGTGCTTCAGAATGATGAGGTTACCATATCCTCGAATGCCGTCGCCACTGTAGGTGACCCTCCCCGCGGCGGACGAGAGCACGGGCGTACCGGCCGGCGCGGCGATCTCGATCCCCTTGCTGGCGTTGGCGCCGGTGAGGGAGAACTCGCGGATGATCCTCCCCCGTACGGGCCAGTCGAACTTCCCCTTCACGGCGGCCGGCACGGCGCTCTGGGTCGATCTCGCCGGGGCTGCAGGTGCGGGTTGAGGGCGTGGGGCGCTTTGCGCGGTGGGGGGAGGTCGGGTCGGAGGTCTGGTGGAGACCGCAGGGGACGAAGCTCTTTGCTGCGTGGCGACGTTGCGGGGAGCACTCGCCCCGGGGATGTAGATCCTCTGGCCGACCTCGATGCGGTTCGGGTCGTTGATGCCGTTGACGCGCGCGATATAGCGCTCGTCGACCTCGTAGGTGCGGGCGATCCGGTGCAGGGTCTCCCCCCGCGAAACGGTATGATAGATCCCGGATGGCGCTGCGCACCCCCAGACCAGAAGGGCCGTCAGGATCAGAAGGCGAACCGACATAAAGCTATTCACCTGCCGCAAAAAGTGGAAACGGAAATGCACCTACCCTACCGGCAACACGACGCCTGCGTCAATCATTTCAGAAGATCATCCGAGCAAAATCGCATCGCCGGGCCGCCCTTTAAAGGACGGTGCGCAGAAGGAGAAACCCTCCGACGAGCAGGACCACGAAGATGATGGTGAGGACGTTGAAATATTTCTCGATCAACAGGCGCACCGGAGGGCCGAAGCGGTAGATCAGCCAGGCGATGAGAAAGAAGCGAAGCCCCCGACTGACGATCGATGCAAAGACGAAAACGGCGAAGTTGATCTGAAAGACCCCGGCCCCGATGGTGATGACCTTGTAGGGGATGGGAGTGAACCCCGCGGTGAAGACCGCCCAGAAGTCGTAGGCATCGAAGAGTTCCTGGACGCGTTGGAAGACCTCGGGGGTGAACCCGGGGACGAAGCCGAAAAAGAGGTGCGAGACGAGATCCCACACCCCGATCCCGATACCGTAGCCCGCGATTCCGCCGAGAACCGATCCGGCGCAGGCGATGAGCGCGAAGCGAAAGGCTCCGGCGGGGACCGACAGGCACAGCGCGAGCAGAAGGACGTCCGGGGGGATCGGGAAAAAGGACGACTCGGCAAAGGCGAGCAGAAAGAGGACCGGCGCGCCATAAGGAGTGTGAGCCCAGTGCAGCACCCAGTCGTAGAGACGACGAACCAGGCGCATCACTCCCCCTCCCCTGTCCAGCCGAAGCGACCGACCAGCGGCACGAAACGGCACGGCGAGAGGCGCTCCTCGCTGTAGTCGAGCTGCGAAGTTCGGGTGATGCGCACCAGCGCCTGATCGTCCCGGGTGCCGACGGGGATGACGAGCCGGGCGCCGATGCCGAGCTGTTCGAGGTACTTCTGGGGGACAGCCGGTGCCCCCGCCGTCACGATAATGGCGTCGAAGGGGGCCGCCTCCTCCCACCCGAAGGTGCCGTCGGTGACCTTGATGTTGACGTTGGCGCAGCCGATCTGGTCGAGGATCCGTCGGGCGCGCCGCGCCAGTGAGGGGAGGCGCTCCACCGAGTAGACGCGGGAGACGAGTCGGGACAGAACTGCCGACTGGTATCCGGAACCGGTTCCGATCTCCAGGACCCGTTCGCCGCCGCGCAGTTCGAGCGCCTCGGTCATCCGGGCGACGATGTAGGGCTGCGAGATCGTCTGTTTCTCCCCGATAGGCAAAGGAGAGTCGCTGTACGCCCTGCCCTGCAGCGCCTCTTCGACGAAGAGATGACGGGGCACCTGCCGCATCGCTTCGAGGACGCGCTCGTCGCGAATCCCCCTCCCCTGCACCTCCCGTTCGATCATGCGACGGCGAGCGATGGCATAGTCCATGACAGAGTTCCCCTCAGGCCGGATCCGGCTCGGAAAGATCGCACGCCCCTTCCAGGTTCCAACTGCGCAGAGCCTCGAAGGAGCGGTAATTGGTCAGGTCGAGATGCAGCGGAGTGACGGAGATGAAACCGTTGTGAACGGCATGAAAATCGGTTCCGGCCGAATCCTCGAAGCCGAGCTCGCCGACGCCGATCCAGTAGTATTTGCGCCCCCGCGGATCGACTTTCTCGACGACGACGTCGCCGTAGCGCCTTTTGCCCTGACGGGTGAGCCTCACGCCGAGCGGAGCGCGCTCGGGGACGTTGACGTTGAGAAAGGTATCAGGCGGGATCCCCTCGGCAACGATTTTGCGTGCGAGACGCGCGGCGTACCGGGCCGCCGGCGCAAACTGGTGCGGCAAAAAGGAGCGCGCATCCAGAGAGACGGCGAAGGCGGGCACGCCCATCAGCGTCGCCTCCATGGCGGCGGCGACGGTTCCGGAGTAGGTGATGTCGTCGCCGAGATTGCCTCCGCGGTTGATCCCGGAGACGACGAGATCAGGCCGGCGATCGAGAAGGCCGTGCACCCCGAGGTTGACGCAGTCGGTGGGGGTGCCGTCGACGGCGAAGACGTCAGGTCTGATCTGCTCGGCACGAAGGGGGTGGTGAAGGGTGAGCGAGTGCCCTGCGGCGCTTCTTTCGCGGTCGGGAGCGACGACGATCACCCGCCCCAGAGACGAGAGGCTTTCGGCGAGAGCCACGATCCCCGGCGAGTGAACGCCGTCATCGTTGGTGACCATAATCAGCACGGCAGACTCGTCTAAAAGAAAAAGGCCGTTACCGGCCTTAAAATCAGGAATCGAGAGAGAGGCGAAGCCTCTTCAGATCCCGGCAAACTTCTTCGAGAAGGCGGCGCTCCGTCGGAGCGCCGGTATCCGTAACATCGGAGGCCCTTTCTTCGGCCAGCTTCTTTTTGGCGCCGGAGATGGTGAACCCCTGGTTGTACAACAGATCTTTCAGGCGAAGAACCAGCTCGATATCCTTGCGGCGATACATCCGCTGCTGGTTCCGGCTTTTGGTGGGGCGAAAGGGGGCGAATTCAGATTCCCAGTAGCGAAGGACGTGCGGCTTGATCCCGGTCAGCTCGGCCACCTCGCCGATCTTGAAGTACAGCTTGTCGGGGATCTGCGGGATCATTTCGCCCTACCGGCAACAGCCACCGGGTCAGTCCTGTCCGTTGATGGAGGCCTTGAGTACCTGACTCGGCTTGAAGGTCAGGATTCTGCGCGAGGAGATTTCGATCTCGTCGCCGGTCTGCGGATTGCGGCCGCGACGGGTCGCCTTTTCCTTGACGACAAAGTTTCCAAAACCAGCGATTTTGATCTTTTCGCCCGACTCGAGCGTCGACTTGATCAGATCGAAGACCATTTCAACGATATCGGCCGATTCCTTTTTGGAAAAGCCCGTTTTCAAGTAGACGTTCTCGATGAGGTCCGCCTTTGTCATACCACCTCCATGTGTCGATTGCACAGGTCCCTGAATTTACGGGTTTTTATATCACAGGCATTTTTCCTAGGCAACGCTTTTTTAACGCTTTTTTTATCGTATCCGGGCATCGGTGGAGCGGATGAGAGCCTCGACGATGCGTCCGTGCAGGCGGTTGATCTCCTCATCGGTCAGCGTGCGTTCGGCGCTGCGGTAGCGCACACGCACCGCCAGGCTCTTTTTCCCCTCGGGAATCCCCGCGCCGCGGTAAAGGTCGAAGAGCACGACGTCCTCCACTTCCTTGCCTCGGACGGCGTCGATGGCGCCGAAGACCCGTGCGGCGCTCACCTCCTCGTCAAGGAGGAAGGCGCTGTCGCGATAGACGTCGGGGTAGCGAGAAAGGGGCTTGAACCGAGGCGCTTCGCCCGCGCTGGCGCTGATCGCCTCAAGCGCGACATCGAGCAGAAAAAGAGGCTGATCGATGTCGTAGCGCGCGAGCACCTGCGGGTGGACCTCGCCCATGAATCCGAGATCGATCTCGCCGCGCCGCAGCCGGCACGATTTACCCGGATGCAGATAGGGCTCGAGCTCGGCGGAATCCCATCGGATACCGCTGAGCTGAAGGTGCTCGAAAAGCCCCTCGGCGACACCCTTGATGTCGAAGAAATCGACGAGCTCCTTCTCTTGCGCCCACCCTTCCGGCTCGCGCCGACCGCACAGGACGGCCGTCAAGCGCATGGTCTCGCGGGGGAGGTCCTCCCCTTCATGCGGGGAGAAGACCGGACGCAGCTCGAACAGGCGCAGATCGCGGCTACGATAGGCGAGATTGCGGCCGACGTTTTCGAGCAGGCTCGGAACGAGGGTGGTGCGCATGACCGATTGCTCTTCGGTCAGGGGATTGAGAATACGCACCGTCGTGCGGCGAGCGTCCTCGGAATCGAGCCCGATGCGGTCCCAAGCGGATGGGGAGACGAAGGAGTAGTTGATCACCTCCGAGAACCCGGCGGCGACCATGTAGTCGCGCATGCGCGTGGTGAGTCGCTGCTGGGAGGGGGGGCGATGGCAGATGGTGCGGCCGACCGGCATGGTGGTCGGGATGCGGTCGTAGCCGTTGAGGCGGGCGACCTCTTCGATGAGGTCGATCTCGCGCTCCAGATCCTGGCGCCAGGAAGGCACCGTCACCTGGACGAGATCCTCGCGCATCTCGGCGGGCTGGGCGTCGAGACCGATGGAGCGCAGCAGCCTCACGATCTCGATCAGGTCGATGGGGAGGCCGAGAATCTCCTCGGTCCGGGAAGCCGAAATCGTCAGGCGGCGCTCGGGGAGGACGTTCGGATAGACGTCGATGCGCCCTTTGGCGACCGTTCCTCCCGCAAGCTCCACAATGAGAGCGGCGGCACGGTCGAGGGCGACCGGGACCATGTTGACGTCGGCGCCGCGCTCGAAGCGGTGGGACGATTCGGTATGGATGCCAAGGCGCTTGCTCGTGCGGCGGATCGCCGGCGGATGGAAATAAGCGCTTTCAAGCAAGATGTCGACCGTCTCGGAGCCGATCTCCGAGTTTTCTCCTCCCATGATCCCGGCCAGGGCCACGGCGGAGCTGCCGTCGGCGATGATAAGGTCGCTCTCCTTGAGGAGACGCTCCTGGCTGTCGAGAGTCTTGAAGACCTCACCTTCGGCGGCACGGCGCACAACGATGCGCCCTTCGCGAAGCAACGCGAAATCGAAGGCGTGAAGCGGATGCCCGAGCTCCATCAGAACGAGGTTGGTGACGTCGACGACGTTGCTGATCGAACGCATCCCGACCGACTCGAGCCTGCGCACGAGCCAATCGGGGGACGGACCGATCTTGACGCCGCGAATGAGCCGCGCGGCGTAGCGGGGACAAAGCCCCTCCTCCTCGATGGTGACCGACGTCGACGCCTCGACGCTCTCCCCCTCTTCCGGGACCGCATGGGGCGGGAGCTTGACGGGGCGACCGACCATGGCGCCCACCTCGCGGGCCACACCGACGACACTCAGGCAGTCGGCGCGATTGGGGGTAAGGCCCAGCTCGAAACGGACGTCCTTGAGGCCGAGGGCTTCGAAAACGGGAACACCGAGCGTCAGATCGGGAGGGAGAATCATGATCCCTTCCGACTCCTCAGCGATCCCGAGCTCCTTTTCAGAGCAGAGCATCCCCATCGATTCAACGCCGCGGATCTTGCTTTTCTTGATCTTGAAATCTCCCGGGAGGACCGAGCCGACCTGAGCGAGAGCGACGAGATCGCCGGCCTTGTGGTTGGTCGCTCCGCAGACGATCTGGAGCTGCTCGGCACCGGTATCGACACGGCACAGCGTCAGGCGATCGGCCTGGGGATGAGGCTCCACCGACAAGAGGCGGGCAACGACGACGCTGTCGAACCCCTCGCCGATCTTCTCCATCGCATCGACCTCGAGCCCTGCCATGGTGAGGCGATGGGCGAGATCTTCCGCGGTCAGGTCGAAATCGACGAATTCCTTGAGCCAGTTATAGGTGACGATCATCAGTTCAGGTCCCTTCTAGGAATCTATATCCAACACACCGGATTTGCGGTGATCTCAGTTGAACTGCTTCAAAAATCGAAGGTCGTTCTCGAAGAAGAGCCGCAGGTCGCTGACCCCGTACTTGAGCATGGCGATGCGCTCAAGACCCATGCCGAAGGCGAAGCCGGAGTAGACGGCGGGATCGTAATCGACGGCCTTGAAGACTTCGGGATCGATCATTCCGCTGCCGAGGATTTCGAGCCACCCGGAGTTTTTGCAGACGCGACACCCTTTGCCCCCGCAGATGACGCACTGGATATCGACCTCGGCGCTCGGCTCGGTGAAGGGGAAGAAGGAGGGGCGAAAGCGAACGCCCGTGCCGCGGCCGAAGAACTGGTTGATGAAGGTCGTCAGAATCCCCTTGAGGTCGCCGAAGGTGACTTTTCGATCGACGAGAAAGCCCTCGATCTGATGGAACATGGGGCTGTGCGTGATGTCGGAGTCGCGCCGATAGACCGTCCCCGGCGCGATGACCCGCACGGGCGGGGCGTGCTGAAGCATGGTGCGGATCTGCACCGGCGAGGTGTGCGTACGCAGAACGACCTCGTCGCTGATGTAAAAGGTGTCCTGCATGTCGCGGGCCGGATGGTCCTTGGGCATGTTGAGCGCTTCGAAGTTGTAGAAGTCCTTCTCGACCTCAGGACCCTCCTGGATGCCGAAGCCAAGAGAAGCGAAGATTTCGCCGATCTCCTCGGTGACCAGGGTGATGGGGTGCTTCGACCCGGCAAAGGTGCGCCTTCCGGGGAGCGTTACGTCGACGCGCTCTGCGGCGAGGCGCCGCGCGATCTCCTCCTGGCGCAGTGCTGCCAGTCGCTCTTCGATGGCCGCTTCAAGATCGTCCTTGATGCGGTTGGCCAAAGCGCCCACCACAGGACGCTCTTCGGCGGAGAGGCGCCCCATCTCTTTCATGATGGCGGTCATCTCCCCCTTTCGCCCGAGAAAACGTACGCGCACTTCCTGAAGTGCGGCATCGGAGTCCGCCTGCGCCATCGCGTCGTGAGCGGCGCGCTGCATCGTTTCAAGTCTGTCCTTCATCGCTTGGTTCCACCCGCCTAAACGAGCGATGGAAGCCCACAGTGGCTTCCATCGCCGGAATCGTCAAATCGTCGGCATAAAAAAAGAGATGAGGCAGCGGCCTCATCTCTTTTGCCGGCATCGGCATCCTTACTGGAGCTGGGCCTTGGCCTTCTCGACGACCGCCGAAAACCCAGCAGGGTCGACGACGGCGAGCTGTGCGAGAATCTTTCGGTCAAGGCCGATCTCCGCTTTCTTCAACCCGTGCACGAGACGGCTGTAGGAGAGGCCGTTGTCGCGGGCGGCGGCGTTGATGCGGGAGATCCACAGGGCGCGGAAGTCGCGCTTCTTGACCTTGCGGTCGCGGAAAGCGTAGTTCAGTGCGCGATCGACCGCTTCGGTGGCGCTGCGAAACAGTTTGCTGCGCGCGCCCCTGTAGCCTTTGGCGAGTTTGAGAATCTTGTTTCTTCTGCGTCTCGCTTTGAATCCGCGTTTTGCTCTTGGCATGGTACTGCTCCTTCTGTCGGAAAATGGGCGGCAGGGCCGCCGCCGGATCTGAAGGGGGAGACAATGACCCCTCAGTTCACGGCAAAAACAAGTCTTAGATGTAGGGGATCAAGCGCGCGACGTTCTTGTGATCGGCGGCATGGACGATGGCGCCCTGCCGAAGATCGCGCTTGCGCTTTCTCGATTTGGAGGTCAGGATGTGACTGGTGAACGCCTGGTTGCGGCGAATCTTTCCGGTGCCGGTCTTGCGAAAGCGCTTGGCGGCTCCGCGGTTGGTCTTGATCTTGGGCATTACCCGCTCCTTCCGATGAAAAGATGGTATGGCCGACGCGTTCAAGGGGCGAAGCGCCGTCGACCGAATTAGGTTTATTGTTTCTTGGGCGCCAGAACCATGGTCATGAAGCGGCCGAACATGCTCGGCATCGATTCGACCTGCCCGATTTCCTTGATCTCCTCGGCGACGCGCTCCATAAGCTTTCGGCCGAACTCCGGGTGGGTCACCTCGCGGCCGCGGAACATGACGGTCACTTTGACCTTGTTCCCTTCTTCGAGAAACCGCTTGGCGTTGCGGACCTTGACCTGGAAGTCGTGCTCCTCCGTCTTGGGGCGCATCTTCACTTCCTTGAGCTCGACCCTGGCCGTCTTCTTCTTGGCCTCGGCAGCACGCTTGCTCGCCTGGTACTTGTACTTGCCGTAGTCCATAATCCGGCAGACCGGGGGTACGGCATTGGGGGAGACTTCAACCAAATCCAGGCCTCGCCCTTCGGCCGCGGCGAGAGCCTCGCTCAGGCTGAGAACGCCCAGCTGATTCCCTTCGTCGTCGACGACGCGAACCTCGCGGGCGCGAATGGCACGATTGATGTTTGCTTCCGGCTTGGCTATGGTAACACCTCCTAATGGTATTGCCGGCACTCGTCCTGAACGAATCGGACGAAGTCTGCCGGCGTCATGCTATCGAGATTGGTTCCGGAGCGGTGGCGCGGAGCGACCGTGCCGCTTTCCATCTCGCGGTCCCCGATGATGAGCATGTAGGGGATTTTGCTGATCTGGGCTTCACGGATCTTGAAGCCGAGCTTCTCGTTGCGGAAGTCCTTCTGCACTCGGACCCCCTCGGCCTGCAGCGATCGGTAGACCTGCTCGGCGTAGGCGGCCTGGTTGTCCGTCACGTTGATGACGACGGCCTGAACTGGGGAGATCCACAGCGGGAAATTTCCGGCGAAATGTTCGATCAGCACGCCGATGAACCGCTCGATGGCGCCCAGGATGACACGGTGTACCATGACCGGGCGGTGTTTCTCGCCATCGCTCCCGACATACATGAGATCGAAACGCTCAGGCAGGGTAAAATCGCACTGGATTGTAGCACACTGCCACTTTCTGTCAAGTGCGTCCTTGAGCTTGATGTCGATCTTCGGGCCGTAGAACGCGCCGTCTCCCTCGTTGACCTCGAAGGGGAGACCGGAGTCCTTCAGAGCGCTCATCAGCGCACTGGTCGCCCTCTCCCAGTCCTCATCGCTGCCGATGGACTTTTCGGGACGGGTCGAGATCTCCATCTCGTACTCGAAGCCGAAGATGGCCATGACGTCCTGAACGAAACGCAGCACTCCCTTGATCTCACCGTCGAGCTGCTCCGGGGTGCACAGAATATGGGCGTCGTCCTGCGTGAAGCCGCGCACCCGCAGCAGACCGTGCAGCACGCCGGACTTCTCGTGGCGGTGCACCGTCCCGAGCTCGAAATAGCGCAGGGGCAGGTCGCGATAGGAGCGCATGCGGCTCTTGTAGATGAGCATGTGGGCCAGGCAGTTCATCGGCTTCACGCCATAGCTCTGCTCGTCCACCTCGGTGAAGTACATGTTCTCGCGATAGTTCTCGTAGTGTCCGGAGGTCTTCCACAGCTCGGTGCGCAGGATCTGGGGACCCATGACGATGTCGTAGCCGCGGCGCAGATGCTCTCGGCGCTCGAAATCCTCGAGCAGCGTGCGCAGCAACGCCCCCTTGGGATGCCAGATGACGAGCCCGGCCCCCGCCTCTTCGCTGAAGGAGAAGAGATCGAGCTCGCGCCCGAGTTTGCGGTGGTCGCGCTTTTTGGCCTCTTCGAGCTTGGCGAGATAAGCCTTGAGATCCTTCTTGTCAGGGAAGGCGGTGGCGTAGATACGCTGCAGCATGGCGTTTCGCTCATCGCCGCGCCAGTACGCGCCGGCGACGCTGGTGAGCTTGAACGCCTTGATGAGACCCGTCGAGGGGAGATGCGGACCGCGACACAGGTCGACGAATTCCCCCTGGCGGTAGAGGGACACCGTCTCATTGGGAAGATCTTCGATGAGCTCGACCTTGTAGTCCTCGCCCATGGCGCGAAAGATCTCGATGGCCTTGTCGCGCTCGATCTCCTCGCGCTCGACCGGGAGGTTGGCCGCGGCGATCTCGGCCATCTTGGCCTCGATGCGATCGAAGTCCTCGGGCGAGAAGGTGTAGTCGGGGCTGTAGAAATCGTAATAGAAGCCGTTTTCGATGGCGGGGCCGATGGTGACCTGGACCTTGGCCCCGAAGAGGCTCTTGACGGCGTGGGCCATCAGGTGGGCGGCCGAGTGGCGGTAGACCTCGAGCCCGTCGGCCGAGTCGAGGGTGACGAGGCTCAGGCGTCCGCTGCGGCTAAGGGGCCTGTTCACGTCGATGAATTCGTCATCGAGGCGCGCGGCGACCGCCTTCTTGGCGAGGCGTTCGCCGATGGAAAGAGCGACGTCGAAGGGGGTTGCGCCTTGCGGCACTTCTCGCCGGGAGCCGTCCGGAAGCTCGATCTGCAGGGTCATCGTGCCGTGTCTCCGCGAATGAAAAGAGGCATCCAAGGATGCCTCTCGTCGTCTGTTCGGTTGTCGGTCTAAATGGTAGGCACGGGCGGGATTGAACCGCCGACCCCTACCGTGTCAAGGTAGTGCTCTCCCACTGAGCTACGTGCCTACAACCGTTAACGGGGACAACTTTTAACAAAATAAGCGAAGGACTGTCAAGCAACTTTTATGAGGGGATCGAATTTTTATGAGAATGCCCGAAAAGGCCTCAAACCTCCCCTTCCGCCCCCCGGCGCTCAAAGCTCAAAAGCCACTCCTTGGTCACGATCCCTTCTCCGCCGGAATACCCCGTCAGCTTACCGTTCGCCCCCACAACCCTGTGGCAGGGAACGACGATCAGAAAGGGATTGAGCGCCATCGCCCGTCCGACGGCCCTGGCCGCGCCGGGACGGCCGAGCCGCGCCGCGAGCTCTCCGTAGGTGACGCAGCGACCGTACGGAACGTCCATCAAACGCTTCAGGACGGCAGCGGCAAAGGGAGACAGAAGCGTGAAGTCGAGGCGAAGAGAGAAGACCTTGCGCTCCCCCGCGAAATATTGCCGGAGTTGCGCGATCGCCTCGGCCGCCTCCCCTTCTTCGAGGTTCGATGGGCTCGGAGCCGTGTCGGGAGCGTCGTCAAAGGCGATCTCCCGAATCCCTTGCGTGGTGGCGACGACACGCAGCACTCCGATGGGGGAGCGCCAGGTGCAGACGGCAGGATCTGCCGGACGGTTCGTCTTCATTGTGATCTCCGAAGGAGTTTGCGTCGAAAAAGGTCTCTGGCCGCCGCCGCCTCAGGCACGCGCAGGGCAAGGGCCGCGACTCCATAGACGAGCGCCCCCAGGGCGACGGCGCTGGAGAGGGTCGCAGCCTTGACGAGGTGATGACCCACGCTCTCCCAGGGGGCGAAGCGAAGAATCTGCCAGACCACCGCGGCCATGAGGGCGGTGCACGGAACCAGCTTCAAAACGGTGCGCCCAAGGGGGGTCAATCCCAGCGGCCCCATCCGGCGCCGCAGCAGCCAGAGGAGGGCGAGGGCATTGAATACCGACGAGAGGGTCAGCGCCAAAGCAAGCCCTACATGCTGCAGCGGAAACATCAACAGGAGCCCGAGCCCGGCGTTGACGAGCAGAGTCCAGAAAGAGATCACCACCGGGGTACGGGTGTTCTTCATGGCGTAGAACATCGGAACGATGATGCGGCTGAGCCCGACAAAGACGAGCCCCGGAGCGAAAAGCGCCAGCGCCAAGGCGGTCTGTCGCACATCGTGATAGCTGAAGGCGCCCCCCATGAAAAAGAGGCTGAAGATCGCTTCTGCGCACAGGATGAGCCCCGCCGAGGCCGGCAGAGTCACGATCAGAATCAGCCCGAGGGCGTAGCGCAGCGAATCCTTCATCCCCTCCACGTCCGAAGCGGCCGCCTGGCGGCTCATGGCCGGCAGAGCCGCCTGTGCCAGCGAGACGACGAAGATCCCTTGGGGAAACTCGAACAGACGCTGCCCGTAATAGAGGTACGAGACGCTCCCCTCGGGGAGAAACGACGCGAGGAGGCGCGAAACGACCACATTGATCTGGTAGATGGCGACGCCGGCGATCCCAGGGAGCATCAGCTTCGCCATCCTCACCACGGTGGGATGGCGGAAGTCGAAGTCGAAGCGCAGGCGTATCCCCTTTGCCCGCAACGCCGGATATTGCAGCAGCAGTTGCAGAACGCCCCCCAGAAGAACTCCGAGTGCCAAAGCGGTGATCGGTTCATCGAACCAGGAGCGCATCGTCCAGGCGCAGAAGATCATCGAGAGATTGAGCAGCAGAGGCGAGAGCGCAGGAAGGAAATAGTGCCCGAAGACGTTCAGCATACCGGTCAGCAGTGCGAGGATGCTGACGAAGAAGATATACGGGAACATGATGCGGTTGAGCGCATCGGTCAGGGCGAGCTTTCCCTCGACGGAGGCGAAGCCCGAACCGATGAGCCTTACCACGAGCGGTGAGGCGATGATGCCGACGATGACAACGACCGCCACCACTACGATCAGCAGCGTAAGGGCGATGCGCGCCACGCGCATCGCCTCCTCTCGGCCCTGACGATGATAGGTGTCTGCGAAGGTAGGGACGAATGCCGCTGTCAGAGATCCTTCGGCGAAAAAGCGCCTCAGCAGGTTGGGGATGGTGAACGCCATGAAAAAGGCGTCCGAGGCGAACCCGGCACCGAATAGGGCGGCGACCACCATGTCGCGAATCAGGCCGGCGATGCGGCTGATCGACGTGGCGAGCCCCATGATTCCGGTTGCGCGCGTGATCTCTTTTTTCTCGGACATGTCACCTGAGGGGTCGATGGGCCCGTGTCGAGGCAAAGGAATTAAGGAAAAAGCGTATTATTTTCGCTTAACTCATTTTGTCCCTGGGCTAAATATTTGATATATCAGTAAATAACATAGACGGTTTGAAAAATTTTATCTTGACTGCCAAAGATGAGCGTGCTATAAAGTTGGCGTTTTCAACATTTTAATCTTGAAACCCCACCATGGAGGATAAGACATTGGCCAACCACAAATCTGCCATCAAGAGAAACAAGCAGAACGCCGTGCGCAACGCCCGCAACACCCACATCCGCTCCACCATGCGCACCTTCGTCAAGCAGGTCCGCGAGGCGGTGGCGACCGGTGACTCCACCGCGGCGCAGGATGCGCTCCAGCGTGCCATCCCCTTCATCGACAAGGCTGCGACCAAAGGGGTCATCCACAAGGCGACGGCCAGCCGCAAGATCTCCAGGCTGAGCAAGCTCGTCGGCTCGCTGCAGTAACGGCGCAGACAACGCGTAAATAAAGGGGCTTCATGCCCCTTTATTTTTTTGGAGCGCCCCTGTGCGCGCAGATATCGAGGACGAGCCCTTCGAGCAGCGCCGCAGGGTGTGCGCCGCTCGACTTCAGTGCAAGGTCGACGGCAAGGAAGCGCTCGAAAAGAGCGCGATACTCACCTGCCGAAAACCCACGGGACTGCTCGATCAGTGCGCCGACGAAATAGGGATTGATCTCGACCCTGCATGCGATATCCCCCCTCCCCGCTTTCTCCTCCAGAAGCTGCCTCGTTTTCCACAGATGCCGGAAGTGCCGCACCATCATGGTGAGGATCAGCAAAGGCGGCTCACCCTCGTCGAGGAGCCGACCGAGAACCGCCATCGCCTCATTGCGCTTTTTGTTCCCCAGGGCATCGGTCAGATTGAAGATGCTGTCGACCCGCGTCGCGCACACGACCGCGTCGACGTCGGCGACATCGACGAGCCGTTTCTCACCAAGAAAGCTGAAGAGCTTCGTCAGCTCGGCCTCGATCTGCTGCAGGTCGTTTCCGAGGCGCCGGCAAAATAGGGCCATGGCGTCTTCAGTGAACGATCGCCCCTCGGCCCGGGCCCTCTCCTTGATGAAGCCGGGGATCTGGTGATCCTTGTAGCGCTTGAACTCGACGACGGCCCCGCCTTTTTTGAACTCCTGGTAGAACTTTCGCCGGGCGTCGATCTTTTCGGCGCACACCAGCAGCACCGTCTCGGGGGCGGGGTCGCGCAGATAGCCCAACAGCCCTTCGAGCTCGGCGGCGGGCGCTTCGTGGGCATCCTGCAAAAAGACGAGTCTTCGGGGGCTGAAGACGGGTAAGGTGGAGGCGGCGTCGAGGATCGCCGTGGCCTGGATATCCTTGGCGCGAAAGCGCTGCCAGTTGAAGTCGCGACTTTCGGGGGGGACGGCCAGATCGCAGACGCGCCGGACGGCCCGCTCGATCAGATAGCCCTCCTCTCCGTAAAGCAGAATCAACGGGGGGAGAGGTCCCTGTTCCAGAATCTTGTCGAACTCGGCCGCTGTCATGGGAGGGATCAGAAGTTCTCGACGATACGGAAGTAGAGCTCATCGGCGAGCCGCTCAGCGCTCACCCGGACGGCGGCTCTCTCGTTGTCTTCCTGCCGCCCCTTGTCGAGGCTCGACGGAAAGGCCTCCGACCACGACAGGGTCCCTCTCCAGAGGACCTTTCCGCCGGGGCGCCGCACCGTCGCGTCGACTGTGACGGTGGAGCGGTATTCGAGGATTCTGTCTCCGGCGCCGTAGGCGATGGGGACGGACGAATACCCCGTCACCGTCCCCGACAGCAGCGCGTCGGCCCGATCGGGTGTAGCGACCATCGACAGAGCGCGGCCCCTGGAGAAGCGGTCGGTGGCGGCGTCGGTGATCTCGTGCTCGAGAAAGGGGCGAAAGGTGGCGTTGGCGAAGGTCCCCACGAAAATCGTCTGCACATCGGGGGGGAGGCGGCTCTGGCGCCCCTGGACGCCGTAGCCGCACCCGGCCGTGAGAAGGACGAGGACAAGAACGAGGGCGGCGCGCATCACGACACGACGACGTTGACAAGGCGCCCGGGGACGACGATCACCTTGCGCACGCTCTTGCCTTCGATGGCGCGCGCGACGTTCCCCTCGGTCAGGGCGGCCTTCTCGACCTGCTCCTGCGAAGCGTCGGCCGCCACAACGACTTTTCCGCGCACTTTGCCGTTGACCTGGACGACGATCGTCTTTTCATCTTCGACCAGAGCCGCCTCGTCCCACGCCGGCCATCCGGCCGCAGCCACACCCCCCTCGTGCCCAAGGCAGGCCCAGAGCTCCTCGGAGAAGTGGGGGACGAATGGGGCGAGCAGGCGCACGATCGATTCGAGCGCCTCGCGCAGCACGCCGGGGTTATCGCCCTTGGGTTCGAAGGTGTAGACGGCGTTGACGATCTCCATCACGGCCGCGATGGCGGTATTGAAGTGAAAGCGTCCGTCGATGTCTTCGGTGACCTTGCGGATGGTGCGATGGACTTGACGCCGCAGAACGCGGGCCTCTCCGTCGACATGATCGGGAATTTGCGCGTTTCGTACCGTTTCGAGGTTGTCGTAGACCGCCCTCCAGACACGGTTCAGGAAACGATAGCACCCTTCGACCCCCTGTTCGTTCCACTCCAGATCCTTCTCCGGGGGGGCGGCGAAGAGGGAGAAGAGCCTGGCCGTGTCGGCGCCGTAGCGCGAGATGAGATGGTCGGGATCGACGACGTTCCTCTTCGACTTGCTCATCTTTTCGTTGCGCCCCACCGCCGCCTCGGCACCGCACTTGGCGCATGTGCCGTCGGAGACCTCCTCGGGGTAGAGCCAGCCGTGGGAGGGGCACGAGCGGGTCTCCATGCAGACCATCCCCTGGGTGAGGAGGTTGCTGAAGGGCTCGTCGAGCTGCATCATCCCGAGGTCGCGCAGTACCTTGGTGAAAAAGCGCGCATAAAGCAGGTGCATGACGGCGTGCTCGACGCCGCCGATGTACTGGTCGACGGGGAGCCAGTGCTCGGCCCGGGCGCGATCGATGGGACCAGCGGTGAAGTCGGGGCAGGCGTAGCGGGCGAAGTACCACGAGCTCTCGACGAAGGTATCGAAGGTGTCGGTTTCGCGCCGCGCGGCGTCGCCGCACGTGGGGCAGGGCGTCTCGACGAAGGAGGCGCTGGTGGCCAGCGGATTTCCCGCGGCGCCCGAGAACGCGACGTCGGAGGGGAGAACGACCGGCAGATCCTTCTCCGGCACGGGGACGACGCCGCAGCGCGGGCAATAGATGACGGGGATCGGCGTCCCCCAGTAGCGCTGGCGCGAGACGCCCCAGTCGCGAAGACGGTAGTTGACGCTCTTCTTCCCGAGCCCCTTCGCCTGGAGGAAGTCGGCGATCTTCTCCTTGGCCGCTTCGTTTTCCAGCCCATCGAATTGCCCCGAGTTGGTCATGATGCCCGGACCGGTCCAAGCCTGCGTCATGGTCGCGGGATCGAGCGTCTCGCCCGGCGGTTCGATGACGACGACCAGGGGGAGATCGTACTTGCGGGCGAACTCGAAATCGCGCTGATCGTGGGTCGGCACCGCCATGACGGCGCCTGTGCCGTACTCCATCAGGACAAAGTTGGCCAGAAAGACCGGCATCCGGCGACCCGTGACGGGGTTGATGCAGTAGGCGCCGGTGAAGACACCCTCCTTCTCCATCTCGTCGCTGGTGCGGCGGATCTTGTCCTGCCTGCGCACCCGCTGGATGAACGCCTCGACCTCTTCGCGCCGCTCTGGCGTGACGATCTGCTGCACAAGGGGGTGTTCGGGGGCGAGACTCATGAACGTCGCGCCGAAGAGGGTATCCTGGCGCGTGGTGAAGACGCGGATCTTCCCCTCGGAACCCTCGAGAGGGAAGTCTATTTCGCATCCGGTGCTGCGCCCGATCCAGTTGCGCTGCATCGTCAGCACCGACTCTGGCCATCCGGGCAGCGCGTAGGTCCCGTCGAGAAGCTCCTGGGCGTAGTCGGTGATCTTGAAGAACCACTGCTCGAGCTCTTTAGGCTCGACCTCGCTGTCACAGCGCCAGCAGCGCCCGTCCTCGACCTGCTCGTTGGCGAGCACCGTCGCGCAGTCGGGGCACCAGTTCACCGAAGAGCTCTTCTTGTAGGTGAGCCCCCGCTCGTACATGCGCAAAAAGATGAGCTGCTCCCAGCGGTAGTAGTCGACGTCGCAGGTGGCGAATTCGCGCTCCCAGTCGTAGGAGAGCCCCATCTTCTTGAGCTGGGCGCGCATATTGGCGATGTTCTCGTACGTCCAGCGCGCCGGATGGGTGCCGTGCTGGATGGCGGCGTTCTCGGCCGGAAGCCCGAAGGCGTCCCACCCCATCGGATGCAGCACGTTGAACCCCTGCAGGCGCTTGAAGCGTGCGATCACATCCCCGATGGAGTAGTTGCGCACATGCCCCATGTGAATGCGCCCCGAGGGATAGGGGAACATCTCGAGCAGATAGTATTTGGGACGCGAAGCGTCGTCGTGCGCCCGGAAGGCGCGGGACTCTTCCCACCGTTGCTGCCATTTGTTCTCGATGACGCCGGCGTCGTAGCGTTCTTGCATAGGACCTCCGCAGCCCGTGAGCGGCTGCGCATGCAGTGCGAAAGTCGGTTCAGCTCTCGACTCGCAGAAACAGGAAAACCGGCGAGACGCCGGCATTGTCCTCTTCAGATACCTCCGCCCTCGTGCGCGACGGCGAAGCCGCAGGCGGATGGAGGGATCGTGCGAGCTGGCCTACATTACTTCTCGCGGTAGGTGATGCGCCCGCGGGTCAGGTCGTAGGGGGAGAGCTCAACCGTCACCCGGTCGCCGGGGAGAATGCGGATATAGAATTTACGCATCTTCCCGGAGATGTGCGCAAGGACGATATGCCCGTTGTCGAGCTTGACCCGGAACATGGCGTTGGGCAAAGGTTCGATGACCGAACCTTCGACTTCGATCGCTTCTTCTTTTGACAAAGGGAGCCTCCTTGAGGGTGGAAAATCCGTCTCCACCTGAGAAATTGTCGAAACTTAACATAACCGTCCGGGGGATTGTCAACCCCGGAGAGCCGCAGCGGTCATTTTCCTGCATTTGAAACGCTCAAATGCCGCAGCGGCGTAGAATCTCCTGACAAATCTGCGGCAGGGGCACGACCGCGTCGACGACGCCGGTGGCGATGGCCTCCTTGGGCATGCCGAAGATGACGCTCGACTCTTCGGACTCGGCGAGCACCGCCCCTCCCGCCTCCTTGATCCGGCGCACGCCCGTCGCCCCGTCGCTCCCCATGCCGGTGAGGACCACCCCCAGAAGACGGGAACCGTAGATCTCGGCGGCGGACTCGAACATGACGTCGACCGAGGGGACATAAAGCTGCCTGGAGGGCGGGTCGACGGGGTAGGCGAGCACCTCCCCCGCTCTTTTGCGAAAGGTGAGATTCTTGCCGCCGGGGGTCAGCAGCACGCGCCCCGGGCGCATGACGTCGCCGCTTTCGGCTTCGCGGACCTCGAAGGCCGAGAATCGGTTGAGGCGCTCGGCGAAGGTACGGGTGAAATGCGGCGGCATATGCTGCGCCACCGCGAAGCCGATGGGCAGATGCTGCTGAAGGGCGGTGAAGATCGTCTGAAGGGCCTGGGGGCCCCCTGTGGAAGAGCCGATGACGACCTGATCGAAGCGAAGGCCTTCCGCTGCGCTCACAAGCGAAGGAGGCGGCGAAGAATCCTCCCTGGGCAGAGCGCCGCGCCGCGCCAGAATCTTCTTCATGTCGGTGCGCGAGATGTCGCGAACCTTGCGCTCCAGATCATCCCGGATATTGAAGAGCTCCGGCGAGATCTTCGCCGAGGGCTTGGCGACGAACTCGACGGCGCCGAAGTCCAGAGCCTTGAAGACGTCTTCATCGTCGGAGCGTGCCGACACGACGATCACCGGCGTGGGGCGGTTCTGCATGATGATGCGCAGGAAGGTGAAGCCGTCCATACGCGGCATTTCCAGATCGAGGGTGACCAGATCGGGCTCAAGGTCGATGACCTTTCGCAGCCCCTCCTCGCCGTTGACGGCATAGCCGATCACCTCGACGCCGCCGATCTCTTCGAGCATCTTGACGATGGTCCGGCGGTTGTAGGCCGAATCGTCGATGACAAGGACGCGCACGCGGCGGCTCACGACAGCCTCCCGGCTGATGGGAGCGCAGGTCGCTGGTAGACCATGTCGTGGGTGAAGTGGCGCAGAACGAAGGCGTTGCTGATGTTCATGAGCGATTCGGAATGGCCGAGGAGCAAAAAGCCTTCGGGCCTGAGGCGTTGGAAAAAGGTGTCGACGACGCGTTTCTTCGCATCGAGATCGAAATAGATGATGACATTGCGGCAGAAGATCACGTCCACCGTCCCGAGAAGCCCGACGCGGGGAGTGTCGAAAAGGTTCAGGTGACTGATCGTCACAAGATTCCTCACCTCGTCGCAGATCCGGAATTTTCCGTCGACTTCGTGAAAGAAGCGAGTTCGATGGTCGCGGCTGGTTGCCCGGAAGGAAGACTCGCCGTAAACACCCTTTCGGGCGATCTGCAACACTCTTTGGCTGATGTCGGTGCCGATGATCTCGACATCCCACCCCCGAAAACCGCTGGAGTCGAGGATCAGCATGGCGATAGTGTAAGGCTCTTCACCGGTGGAGCACCCGGCGCTCCAGATCCTGAGGTGCTTGTTCCCTTCGGCCTCTTTGCGTCCGCGGATCTCGGGGAGGATCTCCTGGGTGAAGGTCCTGAGCTGGAAGTCTTCCCGGAAAAAATAGGTCTCGTTGATGGTCAGCGCGTCGACGACCTCAGAGAGCTCCTGATCCTTCCCTTTGCCGTAGCGCAGCAGGTAGTAGTAATCCTTGAAGCTCTTGAGCTGATGCTGCTGCACGCGTCTTCCGAGGCGTTTTTGCAGAATATACTTGGAGTTCTCGCAGAAATGCAGCCCGCAGTGCTGGTAGACGTAGTCGCGCAGCAGCCGGAACTCCTCATCGCTCATCGGGATATCAGGGGCGAAAAACATCAAAGATCACTCTCCCGAAGTCCCGAGCTGATCGAGGAGGTCGCGCAAGTGCTGACGCACCAGATCGTCCTCTTCGGCATGAAGTCTCCCCTCCAGAATCGAACGGCTGCTCGCGCCGACCAGCTCTGCGAGTGCGCGGGCGAAGGTGATGCGCACATCCCAATGCCGGTGCCCGATGAGGTCGTTGCACACGCCGGGAATCCAGTCGCGGCGCCCGCTTTGCACCAGGAGCTGCAGGGCGACCTTGACCACTTCCTCGTCGTCGTGCCCGAGCGCCTTCTCGAAATACCGCTGGACGTCGCTGCAGCCGAACTGCGAAAGGACTTCGAGCGCGGCGATGGTGACGAGCCCAACCGGATCGTCCACCGCGCTGGCGACGGCGTCTGCGGCGCTCTGCGCCCCGAATCGCCCCAAAGAGCGCACCGCGGCGGCGCGCACCCAGATGTCCTCATCGTGCAGGGCAGAGCGAAGCGCCTGCAGCGCCTCGGGCTCGGCCGTCTCCCCGAGAAGCTGCACGGCCTCCTGCCGAACATCGCTCTGCTCGTCGGTCAGCGCAAGGACGAGGGCGGGCAGATGCCGCCGCTCGGCCCGGCCCCCAAGGGCGCGAATGGCGGCCTGGCGGACGACGGGCGATTCGTCCTTCATCGCCAGCGCCAAGGCCTGATCGACCCCGGGAGCGTCGAGCCCGCCGAGAGCGAGGACGGCGAGACGGCGCTGCTCGGGAGCGTCGGCCTGAAGATAGGGCGAAAGAGCGTCGAGAGCCTTGGCGGGGTGACGCGCGCCCAAGGAGGAAAGAGAACCTTGCGCGGCTGCGCGCACCTCGGGCGACGAGTCGTCCAGATGCTGCGCCAAAGCGCCGATGGTTGACGCCGTCCCGACCTTGCCGAGGGCATCGGCGCTGGCCGCACGCAGCGACGCATCCTCACTTGCGAGCCCCTTCAGCAGATGGCCGTCGGCGTCGCCGCAGCGGCTGTGACCGATGACGAAGGCTAGACAGGCCCGGGTGGGCGAGTCGGCCTCGGCCCACAGATCGGTGAGGCTGCACAGGGTGCTGCGCCCCAGGTGCACCAGAGCCTCCAGGGCGAGATCCCTCGTTTCGGGGTCGAGGGCCAGGGGGAGGAGACGGGAGGCGAAGCGGCCGTCCTGGCAGATCCCCAAAAGCGTAACGGCCGCGGTGCGCACCTGCGGATTGGCGCTCTCCAGCAGCCGCGACAACGACTCGGGCACCGCGCCGCCGGCCGTTGCGCTGAGGGCCTTTGCGAGGTCCTGCCAGTGGTGGTGAGCGATTTTCTCCAACGCCACTGCGGCGGATTCCCGGACGTTGCGAATCTCATCGGTCAGCCCATCGACCAGAAGAGGGATCGCGCTGTCCGCGCGCAGTTGTCCGAGGCAGTCGAAGAGGGCCTTTCTCAGCAACCGATCCGCAGCGAAGGGGAAGAGGCGCTCGACGGGGACGTCGGTCCGCATGCGCCCCAGGGCGTCGAGGACGACGAAGCGAAAGGAGAGCTCGGACCCTTCGAGGGCATCAAGCAGATGGGGGATGGCGTCGCCGGAGCCGATCTTGCCGAGGTTCTCCGCCGCCGCCGCACGGACGTTCTCATCGGCGTCGCCGAGCGCCTCGACCAAAGCCTCGGTCGCGGCCGGATCGCCGATCTCCCCCAGGATGTCGCAGGCGAACTTGCGCACGTCGCGATCGGCGCTGCGCACCTCCTTCAGCAGCGTCGCGACGGCCCGTCGCCCCAGGGCGATGAGGATTTCCACCGCCGTGTTGCGCAGACCGGCGTTGTCGTCCGAATAGAGGAGCCCGGCGATCTCCCCGCTCAGCTCCGGGGCCCCTTGCGAAGCAAGAAAGAGCTTGGTGGCCTCTTTGCGGATGCGCCAGCTCTCATCGCCGAGGGCTCCGAAGAGCGCGCGCGGATCGGCCGCTGCGCCCGAGGGGCACAGGAGCCGAAGGGCGGCGAGCCTGTTCTCCTCGTCATCGGAGCTCATCAGACGCTGAATCATCTGCTCATCTGCCACGAAAACCTCCTGCCCCTCCACAATAAAATCGCACCAATTTTGTTCACAACCAACACGCACCACGGACCACGACGGCGAAACGATCCACCGAGAATGAACGGCGAGCGCCCGCCCCGATCAGGCTCGGGCGACGCTCTGTTCCGGGAGGAGAATGTTCTCCAGATCGATTTTCTCTTCGCTCGAAAGGATCATCTTGAGATTGAGCAGCAGCACCAGATCGTCTTCGCGCCGGCACACGCCGGAGAAGAAATCGGCGCCCCTGCCCTTGAGAAACCTGGGGGTAGGCAGAACCTCCTGGCGGGAATAGCGCCTGACTTCGGTGACCTCATCGACCACGAGCCCGATGATCTTCTTTTCGACGGTGCAGATGATGACGCGGGTCTTGCGCGTGACGTCCGCGCTCTGCTCGAAGCGCTTGCGCAGATCGACCACCGGGATGACGGCCCCGCGCAGATTGATGACCCCTTCGACGAAGGGAGGGGCCTTGGGCACGGGGGTCAGCTTCAAAGGGCGGATGATCTCCTTGATCCGCATGATGTCGATGGCGTAGAGCTCCGCGCCGATGCGCAGGCACGCCACCTGAAGCTCGTTGCGCCTCCCCTGCTGCGGGGCGCAGGCCGTCGAGAGATCGGTCTGTGCGGTCATTTCATCAGAAAACGCTGAATGGTCTCGATAACCATCGCGGATTTGAAGGGTTTGGTGATATACCAGTCGGCCCCGACCTTTTCGCCTCGGGCCATATCCTCGCGGCTCTTCTTGGCGGTCAGCATGATGACGGGGATATGCCTGGTCTGCTGGTTGCTCTTGATCCGGCGACAGACCTCGAATCCGTCTATCTCCGGCAGCATGATGTCGAGCAGCACCAGATCGGGGTGCTCCTCCTCGATGGCGTCGAGGGCAGCCTGTCCGTTGGGGACGCCCAGAACGTCGTACCCTTTGGAGGTCAGCAGGATGCTCTCAAGCTTGAGCAGGCTCTCTTCGTCTTCGACGATCAGGATCTTTTTCTTGGACACCGACCACTCCTTTCTTTCTGAATCTCAGATCAGTTCGGCGTCGATGACGCTGGGGAGTTGCAGCAGGATCATCATACGATCCTGGTGCCGCCCCACCCCTTCTACCAACTCACGGTCGATCCCCGTGAGGACGGCCGGCGGAGGCTCGATGGTGCGTGTCGAGAGCTGAACGACCTGGGAGATGTTATCGACCAGAAGGCCGACGATACGATCCTCCACCTGAGAAACGATTATCCTCGAAACGTCGGAAATTTCGACCTTCCCCAGCTTGAGACGCTGCTTGAGATCGAAGACAGGGATGATGATCCCCCGCAAAGAGATGATTCCGAGGATGAACCCCGGAACGCGTGGAATATCGGTAATCTCCCTGGGCTTAATTATCTCGCGAATAAAAGCGATGTCCAGAGCGTATTCCTCTTTATCCAGGACAAAGGTGAGGAACTTGCGAAGACCGCTCTCATCCTTTTCCAGACGCCCGGAAACCGCCTGCATATACGACTCTTCGGTCGCCAGCTCCATCTCCAACGGGGCGGCAAAGAGCGCGGCGAGCGGATCGTCCTCGGGGGACTCGCCAGCGCGGGCAACCGCCGCGTGCTCGGCACGCATCTCGCCGTGCGGCGGGGTGCCCTGCACCGGGCGCGGCGCGTCCGTCGACGTTTTCGGCGGGGTCGCGGCGCCCTCGTCCTTTTGAGCCGATTTCGCCTTTTTGCGTATGGCAGCAAGGTCCATGGTGACGTCCTGCGTCAGGAGATGAGTTCGAGCTCGGGCATGATCGCCTCGATGAGATCCGCCGCGATGCTCCTGGTCTCTCTTCCGAAGCCTTCCAGCAGCGCCAGAGAGGCAGCGTGATTGATCTTGCGCGGGATCCCCCCCGCATAGCGGTGAATGCACGCCACCGCTTCCTGGGTGAAGAGCCCGGCGGGGCCGCCGACCACGCGCAGACGGCAGTCGAGATATTCACACGTCTCTTCAAGGCTCAGCGGCGAGAGACTGAACTGCATGCCGATGCGCTGCCGAAGCGGCTCGTAGACCGGGTGCGCGAGACGCTTGCGCAGCTCGGGCTGACCCATCAGGACGACGCTGAGCAGGTTTCGGTCGTCGAGCTGAAAATTGGTGAGGAGACGGATCTCGTCGAAGGTCTCCTTGTACTGCACGAGTTGGGCCTCGTCGACGATGAGAACGGGGCAGACCCCCTTTTCGTACAACGTGTAGAGCGCCGCGCCGATCTGTTCGAGGAGATCGGCCTTGAACCGGGCGGGCTCCGCGATATCGAGGCGCATCGCCACCGCGCGCAGAAACTCCAGAGGCGTCAGGCGCGGGTTGATGAGCAGAATGACCTTGTGGCGCTCGTCGAGCTCATCCATCAGGCGCCGCGACAGGGTGGTTTTGCCGCAGCCGATCTCGCCGGTGAGCAGGATTAGGTCGCGCTCCTCGACCGCATAGACGAGGCGCACCAGCGCCTCGCGGTGCATTTTGCTCAGATACAGAAATCGCGGATCGGGCGTCTTGCTGAACGGCTTTTCGGAAAAACCGTAGAACTCGTTATACATGAAGGGCGCTCTCCCCCCGCAGCGCCTCGCTCATCAGCCCCCCCACATCGATGACGAGGATCGTCTTGTTGTTGCCGAGGTCGGCCGCGCCGGCGATCCCCTGGACGAAGGAGAGCGAGGCGCCGAGCGACTTGATCACCACGTCCTGCTGCCCCAGCAGTTCATCGACGACAATCCCCATGCGCTTTTCGGCGAGACCGACCACCGCAACGAAAAAGGAATCGGAGCGCACCGGCGGCGCCGGAAGGTCGAAGACCCGGCTCAGATGCACCAGCGGCAAGGTGCTCTGGCGCAGATCGATCACCTCGCGCCGCTCGATGGTGCGCACCCGCGCGGCGCTGACCATCAGCGTCTCCAGAACCGAGCTGATCGGGATGGCGTACGTCTTGGTGCGGGAGCGAACGATGAGTGCCTTGATGATGGCCAGCGTGATCGGCAAGGTGATGACCGTGGAGGTCCCCTCCCCCACCCGGCTGTCCATCTCCACCATCCCCGAGAGCTCGGCGATGTTGTTCTTGACCACGTCCATCCCGACACCGCGTCCCGACAGATCGCTGACCTCGTCCCTGGTCGAAAAACCGGGGGCGAAGAGGAGATCGAAGACGTCCTGTCGCGACAGGTCGGTCCCTTCAGAGATCAGCCCGCGCTGAATCGCCTTGCGCCGAACCTTTTCGGGGTCGATGCCGCGGCCGTCGTCCCGGATCTCGATGACGACGTTGTTCCCCTTCTGCGAGGCCCACAGGCAGATCGTCCCCTTCTCGGGCTTTCCGGCCGCCCGCCGCTCGGCTGACGACTCGATGCCGTGATCGATGGCGTTGCGGATGATGTGCACCAGAGGGTCGGAGAGGTGCTCCATGATCAGCTTGTCGAGCTCGGTCTCGGCGCCGCGCATGTCGATGGAGATCTTCTTGCCGTGCTCGTTGGAGATCCGGCGCACCACCCGGTTGAGCTTGTCGAAGAGCTGCGACACGGGGACCATGCGCACCTCCATGACCCCTTTTTGCAGCTCGTAAAGACGACGCTCCAGAGCGCGGGTCGCCTTTTGCAGGTCCCGCGAGCGCTCGCTTTCTCCCTCGGCCTTGAGGCGATCGGCGAAATCGGCGATGGCGCTCTTGGAAAGGACCAACTCGCCGACGATGTTCATGAGGTAGTCGAGCTTTTCGATGTCGACGCGAACGGTGCGGCTGAGCGATTTGAGCGAAGCGCTTTCGCCGGGCTCGAACGGTGCGGTGACCTCCTGCATCGCCGCGGGGATCTGCACCTTCGCCGGCGCTGCGGGGCGGGTGCGTTCGGAGCCGAGGTCCTCCACCGTCAGGTGCTCGCCTTCGAGGAGCGACCGAACGGCCTCGGGCGCATCGGCGGTGGCGACGAGGAGCTGAAAAGCGATCTTGTCCGGATCGGCGGCGGCGCTGGGCAGGGTGCTGATGAGCTCGGCGCGCCCCTTGAGCGCCGACTGAATGCCCGCCAGATCGACGTCGAAGCTGTGCAGAGGGAACTGGGTATTCACCCGCAGAATGTTGCGCCCCTTCTTCACATTCTCCAGAAGGCGGTGCTCTTCGTACTCGGTGAGGGCCTTGAGGATCTCCGGATCGAGCTGCATGGCGCTCAACGCGTCGTCGCCCTGCGCGTCGTCGCCCTTCAGAACCGCATCGATGCGCGTAAAAAACGGCGCGAGATCGACGGTAAACTCGTCGCTCTCCACCTTTCCGTTCACCAGGCGGCTCAGCAGCTCCATGCCAACGAAGAGGACCTCGACAACGTCGGGGCGCAAAGCCACCTTCCCCATGCGCAGACTGTCGAGAAGATGCTCGAGATGGTGGGCCAGATCGCAGATGTCGTCGAAGCCGAACATCCCCGAGATCCCCTTGAGGGAGTGGGCGCCGCGAAAGATCCCGTTGAGCAGATCGGGATCGCACTCCCCCTGCTCCGCGCAGTCCCCCAGCGCGACGAGCTCGAGATTGAGTTTCTCGATGATCTCCTCGGCCTCCGCCAGGAACTCTTTGCTGGCCTGCTCCGATGCCACCCCTGTCCCCTCCTAACGAAAATGCGCTTCGATAAAGGCCTGCAGATCTTTCGGATCGAACGGCTTGGTCAGGTAACCGTCGGCGCCGAGCGAGAGCCCCTTCTTCCGGTCGCGTTCGCTCCCCTCTGTGCTGATGATAAGGAGCGGGAGGTTCTTGTACTGGGCGTTGCTGCGGATAAAGCTCACCAACTCCAACCCGTTGATGTCGGGCATGTTGATGTCGGTGATCACCATGTCCACCTTCTCCCGGGGGAGAATTCTCAACGCTTCGAAGCCGTTGACGGCCTCGATGACGTCGTAGTCCCCCATGGCCGCGATGGTGACGCAAAGCAGGGAGCGCATGGTCGGGGAATCGTCAGCAATCAGAATCTTCTTCACTCACGAGCCTCATTCAAAACGGGCCTTGGTTCACGACATGTCGGCCGAGGGGCCGGATCTCATCTCTGAAGCAGCCTGCGTTCCAGAATCGCCTTCTCCATCGCAACCCCCGCCTGCGAGAGGAAGATTTCCAGCGATTCGGTATTGCCGATGCGCCGCCTGTGCGGCAGATTGTCGCCATACAGAAGGGCCACCGGCTCCCCCTCGTTGAGAATCGGACCGACGAAGGCCTCCTCCGGAGTCTCTCCGCCGAGGGCGTCCCGAAAGGAGCGCCACCACGGACCGTCGTCGAAACGCACCTTCGCCGGCATCCTGCGGCGCAGCACGGCGGCAAAAGGGGAGTCCTCGCCGAGGGCGAAGCGCATTACGCGCCCCCGCTTGCCCGCCTTGGGCGCCTCGATGCCGAACTGCCCGATGGCGACGACCTCCTTCTCCTTGACGAGAAAGACGGCGGCGCGGTTCATGAACACCGCCGCGTAACGCAGAACGAGCAGCACGATCTCCGCGCGGTGGGAGGGGTCGTGCAGCTCGTGCAGCATCCCCTTGAGAAGGGGGAGCTCTTCGGCGACGCCCAACGACAGCGTCTCGCCGTCCGCCGCATCGCCCGCCGCCTCCAAACCACCACGCGGCGAAGCGCCTTCTTCGATCTCCTCGGGCGACGGCGCCTCAGCGAAGACCTCCCGGGGCGAAAGGCCCCGCGCCAGGAGCGGTTCGCTGAAGACGGCGGACGGATCGAAATTGTCCACCACCTCGAAGTCGTATCTCCCGCCGGGCCAGTCGCAAAAACTTCTGACGACCTCACGAACCTTTTGCCGAAGGGCCGAATCGACCCCATCCCGGGCAAGGACAACTTCAGGCGGTTGCGCAGACTCGCTTGAGATGGCCAGAACGATATCGCCCTGCACGAAGGCGATGCGCCCCTCGCGCGCGCCTCGTTGCAGCAAGAGCACCCCGGACTTTCGGCTCAGATGAATGATCCGGAAAATATCGCCAAGAGCGATGTCTTCGAGGTTTCCGCTCAGACCCATGCGAAAGCCGCACTACCTTGCCGTTCGAGATGAGAACCGGCCTAAAGGCTCAAAATTAAATGAAAATTCACTATATCGCAGAGCCGGGGCGAAGTAAAGGCTATTTGTCGCGCCCATTCGCGCACGACAAGCGTGCCGCAACCGAGGGACGCCGCTTTCCCGCTCAGCGCTCCCGGTCTCTGAACTGCAACCGGATCGGAGCCCCCGCGAAACCGAAGGCCTCCCGGATCTTGTTGGTGAGGAAACGCTGGTAGGAGAAGTGAATCCCCTCGGCGCGGTTCACGAAAACAACGAACGTCGGCGGGCGCACCGCCGTCTGGGTGGCGTAGAACATCTTGATGCGCTTGCCCTGAAAGACCGCCGGGGGGTGGGTCCTCTCGGCGTCGGAGATGACCTGATTCAGGGCCGAGGTCGACACCTTTCGGTTGAACTCGACCGCCACCTTCTCCACCTCTGCCATGATATTGGCGACCCGCTGACCGGTGAGGGCCGAGACGAAGACGATGGGGGCATAGGGGATGAACTTGAAACTCTCGCGCAGCCGCTTGACGTACTCCCCCATGGTGGAGTGATCTTTGGGCACCTGATCCCACTTGTTGACGACGAGGATGACGGCGCGCCCCTTCTCTTCGGCGTAGCCGGCGATGGTGAGATCCTGGTCGGTCACCCCTTCGGCGGCGTCGATGACGATGAGGGCGATATGGGCGCGCTCCATCGACTTGAGGGCCTGAATGACCGAGAACTTTTCGAGCTTCTGACTGACCTTGCCCTTGCGGCGGATGCCGGCGGTGTCGATCAGCAGGTAGCGCTTGTGGTGGTAGGTGAACGGGGTATCGACGCTGTCGCGCGTGGTGCCCGCCTGGGGATTCGCCACCACGCGCTCGTAGCCGAGAAGGCGGTTGACGAGGCTCGACTTGCCGACGTTGGGACGGCCGATGACCGCCAGACGCGTAGTCCCCTCCTCGGCCTCGCTGCGCTGCGCCGTAGGGAGCAGCGCCGTCACCTCCTCCATCAGGTCGTCGATGCCGCGTCCGTGCTCGGCCGAAACGGTGATCAGTTGATCGATGCCGAGGGAATAGAATTCCACCGCGGCCTCTTCCTGGCGCTCTCCGTCGACCTTGTTGACGACGTACAGCACGGGCTTGCTCACCTTGCGCAGCATGGCCGCCACCTCCGTGTCCGAGGGGGTGAGGCCGCTCTTGCCGTCCATCACGAACAGGATGAGGTCGGCTTCCTCGATGGCGAACTGCGACTGTTCGCGCATCTGCACCAGCAGGGCGTTTTCGCTCGCCGGCTCGAAGCCGCCCGTATCGATGAGCATGAAGGGCGTGCCGAAACGGGTGACCTCGGCGTAATTGCGGTCCCGCGTGACGCCCGGAAAATCCTCGACGATGGCCTTGCGCTGCCCGAGAATCCGATTGAAGAGGGTCGATTTGCCCACGTTGGGCCGGCCGACGATGGCGACGAGTTTCATATCCGATGTTTCGTTCTCGGGAAAAGCTCCCGTAAAAGATGAATGTTTGTCGTTCAAATGGTGAGATTGTAGGTCTTTTCAGTCGTATCCGAATTCTCTGAGCAGCCGTTGCGATTCGGTCCAGTTTCGATCGACGCGCACAAAGAGCTCCAGAAAGACGCGACACCCCAGGAGCTTTTCGATATCGACGCGGGCGCGCTGCCCGATGGAGCGGATCAGCGCGCCCCCCTTGCCGACGACGATCCGCTTGTGTGTCTCGCGCTCCACATGGATGACGGCGTAGACGACGACGAGGCTGTTGGGCTTTTCTTCGAAACTCTCTACGGTCACCGCGACGCCGTAGGGGATCTCCTCCCGGGTCTGGCGCAGCACCTGCTCGCGGACCATCTCCGCCGCGATGAACCTCTCGGGGAGGTCGGTAATCATATCCTGCGGATAATAGAGCGGCCCTTCAGGGAGGAGCTCGCGCACCACCTCGACGAGGGTGTCGATCCCTTCGCCCTGGAGCGCCGACACCGGGACGATCTGCCGAAACGGGTGCTTCTTCGCCCACGAATCGATGAGCGGCAGCAGTGCGGGCTTGGCGACCCTGTCGATCTTGTTGAGGACCAGGATCACCGGCGCGCGCCCCTGCGCGAGCACCTTCAGGACGAACTCGTCCCCCTCGCCCGCAGGCGATGTCGCATCGACCAGAAAGAAGACGGCGTCGACGTCGGAGCAGGCCGAGAGGGCCTGATCGACCATAAACTTGTTCAGCCGCCCGCGGGGCGGATGGATGCCGGGGGTGTCGAGAAAGAGGATCTGCGCGCCGGGGACGTTGTGGATACCGAGGATGCGGTTGCGCGTCGTCTGGGCCTTGGGGGACGTGATGGCGATCTTCTCACCGAGAATGCGGTTGAGGAGGGTCGACTTGCCGACGTTGGGGCGGCCGACGATGGCGACGAAACCCGAACGAAATGTCTCTGTTTGGTTTTCCACGATGATAGCGTGCCTGTGTTCGAGTTGGAATCAAGGGCCTGCGGCGAGAGCGTCGAGGCTGAAGACCCCCTTCGCGCAGCCGATTTCGTTGCGACTCAGTCGCGGGTCGCTCACGAGGCGAACCGCGCCGAACTGTGCGTGAAGCCACGCGGCGTTCTCGCGCCGATGGCCGAGCGCCTCGGCGAGATCGGCGGGGTGAACCCGGATCGGGTCCATCGCCCGCGCCGTTTCGGCAATGCGGGCGAGCGCCCGTCGCCACAGCCGCGAGCGTACGAGCTGCCCGAAGGCGGGGTGCCACGGTCCGGCCACAACAGACGACTCCAGCTCGGCCGTCCCCTGCAGGCCGAGGCGGATGACCGGTACCGACGCGTCGCGGCACAAAAGGAGCAGATCGGCGCAGAGCTCCACCGCCTCTTCGACCGACATGGGGCGGTAATCGCCGCTCGCCCACATCGATGCCATGGCGGTCCCCCGCAGGACGACCGCGGGGTAGATGCGCACGAAGTCGGGGCGCAGCTCAAGCGCGCGGCAAAGGGATCGGCGCCCCTCGTCGCCGTCGGCGCCCGGCAGCCCCGGCATGAGCTGCACGCCGACGGCGAAGCCGTAGCGGCGCGTCCGCGCGACGGCATCGGCCGCATCCGCCGGGCTGTGCCCCCGCTGCGAAAGACGCAGAACCGTCTCGCAAAACGACTGACACCCGATCTCGATCGTCGTCACCCCCTGCGCCCTCAGAAAGCGCAGCGTCTCGTCGCTCAGCGCGTCCGGACGGGTGGAGATTCGGATACCGGCGGCGCGCCCCTGCCCCACCAGCGTGCGCGCCGCCTGAAGATATCTGCCCTGCAGCGATGCGGGCAGCAACGTGAAGGAGCCGCCGAAAAAGGCGATCTCTCCGGCCCCCCCGCCCGGAAGCATCGCATCGAGTCGGATCAGCGCCTCATCGGGGCTGGGCGTCGAGCCGCCGCTCCCCCCCTCCTGTCGACAGAAAACGCAGCGATGCGGGCAGCCGGCGTAGGGGAGAAAGAGGGGGTAGATCCTCACGCCTCAGGCCCCCAGCCGCTCCAGCGCCCTGCGGGCGGCCTCCTGCTCGGCGGCTTTCTTGCTTTTGCCCTGCCCTTCCCCCAGCACGTCGTGGTCGGTGCGCACCTCCACCGAATAGGTGCGGTCGTGGTCGGGCCCCTCGGCTCGCAGCAAAACATAGTGCGGCGGGTGGGATTTGCGCCCCTGCAGAAATTCCTGAAGTCGCGTCTTGTGGTCGATCCCTGTCTTGCGAAGGGCCGCCTGGCGAATCGGCTCGCCGAAAAGCCGCTCGACCACCGCCGTCGCCGGAGCCAGGCCGCCGTCGCGAAACACCGCGCCCAGCAGCGCCTCGAGGGCGTCCGCGTTCAGGCTCTCCTTCTCCCGGCCGCCGCTTCGCTCCTCTCCCCGCCCCAAAGACAGGCAATCGCCCAGCCCGATGGCGCGGGCGACGCGGGCGAGCCCCTTTTCGCTGACGACCTCGGCGCGGATGCGGGTGAGCTCCCCTTCCGATTCGGCCGGATAGAGGTGAAAAACGCGATCGCTCACCACCAGATCGAGGACGGCGTCGCCGAGAAATTCGAGACGCTCGTTGTAGGGGGAGCCGCCGGACTTTTCGTTGCTGTACGACTTGTGCGTGAGGGCCTCGCGCAGAAGGGCCGGATCGACGAAGCGATAGCCGATGCGCTCCTGCAGCACCTCCTCGCAATGGGGTTCTCTCAAATCCGGCTCCATCATTGTCCACATTGGTGCGCAACCTGCAAACAGCCCGCAAAGTATAAGCATAATCCGCCGGGGGGATCAATCACAACCTGCCGCAACCCTGGAATTTCCTTGCCTCAGCCCTCTCGGCGACCTATAATGCAACGATTTGCATCAGGATGGACCACATGTCCTTTTTCATTACCTTCGAGGGGATCGAAGGGTCGGGTAAAACCACACAGATACGGCGTACGGCCCACTACCTTCAGCAGCGGGGCCGCGACGTCGTCCTCACCCGCGAGCCCGGAGGATGCCCCATCGCCGACGCCGTCCGGCGCATCCTTCTCGACCCGGCCAACCGCGCCCTCGTCCCCCGGGCCGAGCTCCTCCTCTATGCGGCCGCCCGCGCCCAGCACGTCGAAGAGGTGATCGCCCCCGCCCTGAGCCGCGGCAAGATCGTGCTGTGCGACCGCTTCACCGACGCCACCGTGGCCTACCAGGGGTTCGGCCGCGGCCTCGACGCCGCCCTCATCGACGAGCTCAACGCCGTGGCGGCCGGCGCGATCATGCCGCAGCTCACCGTCCTGCTCGACATGCCGGAGGCCGAAGGGCTGGAGCGCGCCCGCAGACGCAATCTCGATCCGGCGCTGCAGAGCGAGGGGCGCTTCGAAGCCGAAGCCCTCTCCTTCCATCGCCGTGTTCGCCGCGGATATCTCACCATCGCACAGACGGAAGAGCGCTTTCGCATCGTCGACGCGACGGGGAGCGAGGACGACGTCTTCGCCCGGATCGCGCCGCTCCTCGACCCGTTTCTGGGACCGACGGCATGACATTCGATCAGATCATCGGCCACGACCGCCAGAAAGACATTCTGCGCCGGGCCGTCGATTCGGGGCGCCTCGCTCACGCCTACCTTTTCGAAGGACCCGAAGGGGTCGGCAAGCGCCTGACGGCTCTGGCGCTGGCACGGGCCGTCTTCTGCCTGGAAGGGCGCGGCTGCGGCGAGTGCACCGCGTGCCGCAAGGTCGACCACCACAACCACCCCGACCTTCATCTGGTCGAGCCGGACGGGTCGTTCATCAAGATCGAGCAGGTTCGCGCCATGCAGCGCGAGCTCTCCTTCAGGCCGCTGGAGGGGGCGAAGAAGATCTGTCTCATCGACGGCGCCGACCGGATGAATCCGGCATCGGGCAACGCCCTTCTAAAGACGCTGGAGGAGCCGTCCCGGGACACCCTCATCGTGCTGCTCAGCGCCCGCGCCGAAGGGGTCCTTGCGACGATCCGCTCGCGCTGTCAGCGTCTCGCCTTCGCCCGCATCCCCCGCGAGACGATCAAGACGATTCTCATCGAGAGGATGGGGGTCGACGAGACGCAGGGGCATATCCTGGCCGCCCTCTCGGAGGGGAGCTTTCTCAAGGCCCTCGGCAAGGACCGCGATCTTTATCTGGAGCGCCGCCGCGAGATCCTCAAACAGCTCACGGCCCTCTCCAGTGCGAGCGTCGTCCCCCTTTTCGAAATGGCTCACGAGTTGGCCACCCGCGAAAAGGAGCGGCTTTTCGAGATTATCGAGATCCTTCAGGCCTTTTACCGGGATCTGCTCCTTCACCGCAACGGCTTCCCGGAGAGCGAGCTCGTCAACATCGATCTGATCGAAAAAATTCACCGCGTCGCGCAGAGGGAATCGACCCGATCCCTGCAGGCCAAGCTCGACGCCCTCGCCGCCGGTCGGCGGCAGCTTGAACGCAACGCCAACAAGGAGCTCGTCATGGACGTTCTGCTGCTGCACCTGGCGGCCTGAACGCCCACAGCGGCCATCGCTTTTTTGCCGAGTCCGAAAGAGACTGAATATACGCCATGCAGGAAAACCAGCCCGAAACCATCCGCGTCGTCGCCATCAAGTTCCGCACCGCCGGAAAGCAGTACGACTTCAACGCACACGCCCTTGAGCTGAAGCCGGGCGACAACGTCATCGTCGAAACGGACAGGGGCCGCGCTCTCGGCTCCGTCGTCACCCCCCCCAGGGAGGTGTCGCGCCGCAGCGCCCCCGAAGACATCAAGTCGATTCAGCGCAAAGCCACCGACGACGACATGGCGCAGGCCGCCTCGTACGCCTCGCGCGAGGCCGAAGCCCACCGGTACTGCCTTCGCCGCATCCAGGAGCGCAATCTGGCGATGAAGCTCGTGAAGGCGGAGTACCTCTTCGACGGCTCCAAGATCGTCTTCTACTTCACCGCCGACGGACGCATCGACTTTCGCGAGTTGGTCAAGGACCTCGCCCACCAGTTCCATACGCGCATCGAAATGCGTCAGATCGGCGTGCGCGACGAAGCCAAGATCACCGGCGGTCTCGGGATCTGCGGCCGCGAGCTGTGCTGCTGCACCTTCCTCACCGACTTCACCCCTGTCTCGGTCAAGATGGCCAAAGAGCAGGGGCTGGCGCTCAACCCGAGCAAGATCTCGGGTCAGTGCGGCAGGCTCCTGTGCTGCCTGTCGTATGAGTACGAAACGTACTGCTCGATGAAGAAGTGCCTCCCCAAATGCGGCAAGAAGGTCGCTCTTGGGGAGCGCGAGGTCGAGGTCATCGACCAGAATGTTCTGGCGCAGACGGTGACCGTTCGCCTGGAGGACGGCCGTCGCAAGGAGATCTCCAACGAAGACGTGCAACGAGGCGAGCTCCCCGAGGAGCTGGCCTCGCAGGGAGCGCCCCGCCAGAGCGGTCGCGACGGAAAAGGGGGCGGCGGCAGGCCGCAGAAGCCGCGCCCGCCCCGTCAGGGCAAACCCAAGGGTCAGAAGCCGGCCGAAGAGGCCCGCCCGCAGGCCCCTCCAGCGCCCCCTGCTCAGGAGTCGAAGGACCCCGCACAGGGGCAGCCGCCGCGTGAAGGACGCAAGAGAAACCGCCGCCGCCGTCCCCGGCGCGACAACGAACCGAGGAGTTGACGATGGACAGACGCTTCTACATCACCACGCCGATCTATTACGTGAACGACGTGCCGCATATCGGCCACGCCTACACGACGCTGGCCTGCGATGTGCTGGCGCGCTACAAGCGCTCCCGCGGCTTCGACGTCTTCTTTCTCACCGGGACCGACGAGCACGGCCAGAAGGTGGAAAAAGCGGCCGAGGCCAAGGGCGAGACGCCGCTGGAGCTCGCCGACCGGGTGGTGAAGCGCTTCCAGGCGCTGTGGGACAAGCTCGACATCTCGCACACCGACTTCATCCGCACCTCGCAGGAGCGCCACAAGAAGGGGGTGCACGAGCTCTTTCGCAAGATCGAGTCCGCGGGCGACATCTATCTCGGCGCCTACGAAGACTGGTACTGCACCCCCTGCGAGACGTTCTGGACCGAGACCCAGCTGCTGGACGGCTGCTGTCCCGACTGCGGCCGCACCACCGAAAAGCTCAAGGAGGAGTCGTACTTCTTCCGCATGAGCAAGTATCAGCAGGCGCTCCTGGAGCACATCGAGGCGAACCCCGAATTCATCCAGCCGCGCACCCGCCGCAACGAGATCCTCAACTTCGTGCGCGAGGGGCTGCGCGACCTCTCCATCTCGCGCACCTCCTTTTCGTGGGGGATTCCCGTTCCGGGCAACGAGCGCCACGTCATCTATGTCTGGTTCGACGCCCTGACCAACTACATCACCGCCCTGGGCTACCCCGACGACCCGGACGGCACCGTTCGCGACTTCTGGCCCGCCGACGTCCACGTCATCGGCAAGGACATCCTGCGCTTTCACACCGTCTACTGGCCGACCTTCCTCCTGGCCGCCGGCATCCCTCTGCCCAAGAAGGTTTTCGCCCACGGCTGGTGGACCGTCGAGGGGCAGAAGATGAGCAAGAGTCTGGCCAACGTCGTCGAGCCGAACATGCTTGTCGACAAGTACGGTGTCGACGCCATCCGCTACTTTCTGATGCGCGAAGTCCCCTTCGGCCTCGACGGCGACTTCTCCCACACCTCGCTGGTGCACCGCATCAACTCGGATCTGGCCAACGACCTGGGGAATCTGGTGAGCCGCGCCACCGCCATGCTCAGCAAGTACTTCGGCGGCACCCTTCCCGCCCCCGGACCCGCCTCGGCGCTGGACGAGGCGTTCGTCGCGCGCTTCCCGGCCGCCGTTCGGACCCTCGATACGCAGATGAACGATCTCGCCTTCAACAAGGCCCTGCAGACGATCTGGGATCTGGTCGGCGCCGCCAACAAGTACATCGACGAGACGGCCCCCTGGGCTCTGGCCAAGAAGGATGAAGATCGGGAGAAGCTAGCGAGCGTCATGTACAATTTGATCGAGGCGATCCGGCTGATCGCCCTGACCTCGGCCCCCTTCCTCCCCAACACAGGGAGCAGGATTCTCGACATCCTCGGCCTCGACGCCTCCGACCTCTCCCTGGAGGGGCGCGACGCGTGGGGCGGGATGAAGCCGGGAACCGCCGTCAAAAAGGCCGAACCCCTCTTCCCGCGCATTGAAACGGAGTGACCCTGAAGGACACGTTTCCGGGTTGAATTTCGATCCATTCGAGGGCGCCGCGGCGCCCTTTCCATTTGGAGAACACCATGGCAGAACATCTCCCCCCCCTGGTCGACACTCACGCCCATCTCGACAGCGCCCCTTTCTCGAAGGACCGCGACGAGGTCGTCGCCCGCGCCCTTGAAAACGGCATTTCCCATATCCTCAGCGTCGGAACCGATCTGGAGAGCTCGCGGGCCAATGTGGCCATCGCGCGCGCCTATCCGTCGGTCTTCGCCTCCGTCGGCATTCACCCTCACGACGCCTCGAGCGCCGATGACAAGAGCCTCGATCAGCTCAGGTCCCTCATCGCATCGAACGACAAGATCGTCGCCGTCGGCGAGATCGGCCTCGACTTCTATCGCGACCGCTCACCCCGAGAGGTGCAGCGCGACGCCTTCCGCCGCCAGATCCGTCTGGCGCTCGAGGTGGGACTCCCCCTGATCGTCCACGACCGCGACGCCCACGAGGAGACGGTTCAGATCCTGAAAGAGGAGAATGCCGCCAAAGTCGGCGGGGTCCTGCACTGCTTCAGCGGCGATCTCGCCATGGCCCGCGCCTGCATCGAGCTCGGCTTCTACATCTCCTTTCCGGGGACGATCACCTACCCGAAAAATGACGAGGCGCGCGCCGTCGTCAGAGGCGTCCCGATGGAGAGGATTCTGGTGGAGACCGACTGCCCGTATCTGTCTCCGCAGGCGTTTCGCGGCAAGCGCAACGAACCCGCCTACGTTCGCCATACGGCCGAAAAGGTCGCCGAGATCAAAGGGCTTACCATCGACGATGTGGCGCGCATCACGAGCCTGAACGCCCACACCCTCTTCGGCATCGGCGAGGCCGATCTGTCGACCCGCATCGCCTACCGCATCCGCAATTCGCTGTACCTCAACATCACCAACCGCTGCACCAATGCGTGCACCTTCTGCGCAAAGTTCAAGGATTTCACCGTCAAGGGGCACCAGCTGTGCCTCGACCACGAGCCGACCACCGCCGAGGTCGTCGCCGCCATCGGCGATCCGTCGCGCTACGACGAGGTCGTCTTCTGCGGCTACGGCGAACCGCTGACCCGCCTCGATCTGGTGAAGGAGGTCAGTCGATTCCTCAAGGAAAAAGGGATGCGAGTGCGCATCAACACCGACGGGCAGGCCAACCTCCTTCACGGCCGCAACATCCTCCCCGAACTGGCAGGGCTCGTCGACGCCCTCTCCGTCTCCCTCAACGCCCCCGATGCCCAGACCTATCAGCGCCTGTGCCGCTCGCAGTTCGGAGAGGCCGGCTACGAAGGGGTGAAAGAATTTCTGAAAGAGGCAAAAAAACACATCCCCTCGGTCACCGCCAGCGCGGTGGCGATCCCCGGCATCGACATGGATGCCTGCCGCCGTGTGGCGGCCGAGTTGGGCGTGGAGTTCAGGGAGAGGGAGTACAACGAGGTGGGGTGAATTGACAGCAGCAACGGTTGAGATCGCCCAGAGAAGGAGCGCGCCTTTGACAGCGTACTCTTTTCTGGCACGATTTTAGGTAGGAGGACCTCGTCCATGGAATATCGCCACGAATCCCCCATCGGAACCTTAAAGATCCGTCAGGCGGAGGACGGCTGGCGCCTGTCGATCGACAACACCGTCTTGTCGACCTATCCGTCCCCCGAGGCGGCCTACTACGACATCTCCCATCAGTCGACCGGCTGGGACGAATGGGACCGGCTGGCCCTCATCGACATCCCCGAGCTCGACGAGTGGAACCAAACGTCCGCACCGCCCCGCCGATAGCGCTCCCCTCAAAAGCCGAGCTCGCTTCGAATCCCCTTGGTGATCGACTGACGCTGCGAAAAGAAGTCGCTCCACGGCTCCTGGCCGATCTCGCGCAGGCGCTTCGGCACATTCTCGATGGTGTAGAAGTCGGGGCCGATATCCGCTGAGAGCTCGTCCCAGTGCAGCGGCGTCGAGACCGTCGCCCCCGGATGGACCCGGGTGCTGTAGGGGGCGACGCTCGTCGCGCCGCGGTCATTGCGGTAAAAATCAATCAGGATCTTCCCCTTGCGCTGCGCCTTGCTCAAGGTGGTGACGTAGCGGTTCGGGTCATCTCGGGCGATATCCTCCGAAACCGCCCGGGAAAAGGCCTTCACAACATCCCAACGCGCACGGCGCGTCAGCGGTACGACCACGTGCAGCCCCTTTCCCCCCGAGGTCTTGACGTAACTTTTGAGGTCGAGGGCGCCCAGCCGTTCGCGCAGCCGCCTCGCGCCGTGCAGCACATCCTCCCAGGCGACGCCGGGGCCGGGGTCGAGATCGAAGACGACCTGATCGGGAAATTCGAGGCGGTCCTCGCGGCTGCCCCAGGGGTGAAACTCCAGAACCCCGAGCTGTACCAACGTGATCAGCCCCTTCAGATCATCGATGACGAGGTAGAGCCCCTCGCCTTCTTTCTCCTCGACGGCGATCCCCCGCACCGGGGCCGGAACGCTCTCGTTGAAATGCTTCTGATAGAAGCATTTTTTTCCGCGCCCCTGCGGACAGCGCACCACCGTGAGGGGGCGAGCGGCCACGAAGGGGAGGATGTACCGCGCGACCTCTTCGTAGTAAAGGGCCAGATCGCGCTTGCTCACCCCCTGCTCGGGATAGAGGACCCGATCGGGATTGCTCAGCCTGACGCCGCCGATGGGTCCCCTCTTCCTGCCCACAGCCGTGACGGGCATCTCAGACTCCTCCCCCGCATTCTCCCGGACGATCTCCCCAGGTGATTTGTCCTCGCGCAGTCCCTTGAAAACGGGGTGCCTCAGGCGCCCCTCCCCGGTCCATTCGCTGAACGCCACTTCGGCCACCAGATCGGGCCGCACCCAGGTGACCTCGGCCCCCTCCCGGCCGCCGGGCGGATCGTGCAGGGAGGTCGCTTCGACAACACGGCCGCGTAGCGCCTCCGCGACGGTGCGCAGCGTCTCGTCGCTGAAACCCGTTCCGACCTTGCCGGCGTAGCGCAGCGCCGTGCCTTCGCGCACCCCCAGGAGCAAAGCGCCGAGCTCCTGGCGCCCACCCGAGGGAGGGGTGAATCCAACGATGACGAATTCCTGGCGCCGGGCGCACTTGGTCTTCACCCACGAATCGGCGCGCTTCTGCACATAGGGGCTGTCGACCCGCTTGGAGACGATCCCCTCCAGCGAGTAGCGGCATGCGTGATCGAACACCCTTGCCCCCTCGTCGCGGATGTGGTCGCTGTAGCGCACGGGGGACTGATCTCCCAGCGGGGCCAGAAGGTTCTTGAGGAACGCTTTGCGCTCGATCAGCGAAACCCTGGACAGATCGTAACCGTCGGCATGGACCAGATCGAAGAGATAGTAGACGAGGCGCCCCGCACCGCTCCCTTTGAGCCGGTTCTGAAGCGCCTGGAAATCGGAAATCCCCTCCTCGTCGAGGACGACCGCTTCGCCGTCGAAGATGCCGTCGGCGACGGCAAGGCTCGCCATCGCTTCTGCGAAGGGCGCGAAACGCTCCGTCCAGTCGAGGCCGTTGCGGGTCCAGAATCGCGCCCTCCCCCCCTTCAGGACGCAGACGATGCGGTAGCCGTCGTACTTGATCTCGTGCAGCCACTTCTGCCCTTGGGGCACCGCGTCGACAAGCCTTGCAAGCTGCGGATGGATCGTTTGGGGCTGAGGCGCCGGGCGGGCTCCTTTCAGCCTGGAAACTTCTGTAAGGAGAACGCGCGTCGCGCCCTCCGCGCTGGAATGCGCCTCTCCCCCCCTCCATACCGCGTCGCGCTCGGCCGCGATCTGCTCCATCGATCGCCCCGTGGCGACGCTGCGATCGTTTTGCTCCAGAAAGTCGTCGTCAGGCGCAACCGCATCCTCGTCCTCTTTCTTGATCAGAAGCCAGTTGTCCCCCTTCTCGTCGCGGGTCTGCATCCTTGACAGACTCCAGACACCCCTCAGCTTGCGGCCATGCAGGCGAAACTTCAGGCGTCCTCGGCGGTAATCGCGCTCTGGGTCCCCCAGCGGCTCCCACTCGCCGCGGTCCCACACCTGGACGGTCCCCGCGCCGTATTCCCCTTGCGGGATCACCCCCTCGAAGGCGCCGTAGCGTACCGGATGATCCTCGACGTGAACGGCAAGGCGCTTTTGCGACGGATCGGGGCTCGGCCCCTTCGGGACGGCCCAGCTCTTGAGCACCCCGCCGAGCTCCAGGCGCAGATCGTAATGCAGAGCCCTCGCCGCGTGTTTCTGAACCACATAGAGCCTGCCGGTCGCGCTCGGCTCGACCCCTGCGTGCGGTTCGGGGGTGCGCTGAAAGTCGCGCTTTCGCCCGTAGCGATCGAGTCCCACGAAGCTCCTTTCTCATCAGCGGGTCGTAAACGAGCGCACCTCGGATTCGGCGATCCCCCCCCGGCCGTCCTCGGCGATGACCTTCCAGTAATAGGTCGTCCCCGCCTCCAGATGAAAGGCGGGCATGGTGGCGTTGTCTTCGATATCGTCGCTGCAGGCCGCGAAGAGCGACACCAGCGCCGCGACGCACAGGATGATCCGCACCCGACGGCGCATCGGCAACCCAGCGGCCGCCGCAACGACGAGAGTGCCGATCCCGAAGGCCGCCAAGCGCGTTCTACCGGGCTCGAGACGCGCCGGAAGGACTTCGGCAAAGCCCGGGTCCTCTGAATAGAATACCCAATAGCCGACGGGATCGCCATCGGGGTCGACACAGCGCTCCCACCGGAACGTCTGTCTC
>JBJHBH010000014.1:0-50635 GCA_050485365.1 Desulfuromonadales bacterium
CGCAGAGGGTGTCTGGCGCCCGGATGGCGCCAGTCAAGCCCCCAGGGATGGGTTCATGACGTCCCTCGGAGTGGGGGGCGCGAGACCCTATCCACCCCTGCTGAACAGCTATGATGTTTTGAGGTGTCATCCCTCATCCTTCCGCCTTCATCCTTGCCCCTAAAATCCCCCCACCAGCGCCTCGAGCTGCGCCATGGCCATTTCGTGCTCGGCGACGGCCTCGTGAAAAGCCTGCTCGTAGTTGAAGAGGGTCATCTGGCTGTCGAGGAGAGTCATGAAGTCGGCGCGCCCGACCTGATAGGCCGAGACCGCCGACTCGAGGGAGAGCTCGGCCTGCGGGAGGATCGCGTCGCGGTAAAGCTCGACGCGCCGGCTCCCCTCCTCGATGCGGGCGAGAAGCTCGGCGACGCCGGCGCGGATGGCGTTGCGCGTCTCGTTGAGCTCGGCTCCGCCCATGCGGATGTCGGAGCCGGCCTCGGCGACCATGGCGTGCCGCCTCTGGCGCTGTATCGGCAGATTGAAGCTCAGACCGAGGGAGTACATGTCGTCCCCCATCTCGCCCATCGTCGCCTCGCGCTGCATGTACTCGACCGAGACGGTGAAGTCCGGGTAGCGCTCCCTTTGCGCCAGGCGCTGCATCGCCTCGCCGCGGGAGATCTGGGCGCGAAGGCTACGGAGGAGGGGGCGGTTGGCCTGGGCGTGCTCTTCAAGGTCGGCCGCGTCGAGCGGCAGCGCGCTCAGCTCGATGGAAGCGGGGATGTCGATGGGGGTGTCGGCGGGGCGGTACGCGAGGGCGTTCAGCGCGGCCAGCGTCGCCGTACGCTGGCGCTGCAGCATGATCTGCATGTCGAGCATGCGCGAGCGCTCCAGGTGCGCCTTGAAGACGTCCTGCTGGATGCCGCGCCCGACGCCGTACATCGTCTCTGTCAGCGAGATGATGTCGTCGACGGCGGCCAGATTGTCCTCGATCGTCTCGAGGGAGCGCTCGATATAATAGAGCTGGAACCACGCCTCGCGTACCATCCGCGCAAGCTCGAGGCGCCGCTCTTCGTGAATCCAGCGATACGATTCGGCCTCCAGCGACGCCGCCTCGCGCTCCAGAGCCCGCTTGCCGGGATAGGGGAGCATCTGGCTCACCCCGATCACTTTGGAGGTCATCGGGTCGCGGCTGAAGTTGAGGGGATCGCGAATCACCATGTTCTGGATGCCGAGCATCACCATCGGATCTTCCAACGTGCCGGCGCCGCGCGCCCGCGCGACGAAAGCCTGCCAGCGGGCTTCGGAGGCCTCGATCTCGGGGTTGTTCGCCAGGGCCTGCTCGATCAGCCCGTCGAGGCGCGCCGCCGGCGGCTCGTCGGCGAGGGCCGTGACGGCGGTGAGACACAGGGCCAGAAATAGGAGGGCCGCGCGAAAGTGTAACGTCATTGTCTGCTCCTGGGCTGGAAGTTTGAAGAAGTATAACAACTTCCATCGCCGTGGAATCAAAGTCCCGCAACGAATTAATACACGCACCGTGCCAATGCGAAATTTCCCGTATCTTTCTGTAATTCAGCAGGGTTGCCAGAAGAAAAAGGAGGTCGGAGGGGCAGCTTTGTGGAATATTGCACACCCGGCGGGGAGAATATTCTTCATGAGGGGGGAAAGGAGGGCGATGAAACGCGCCGCGGCGGCCCTTCGACAGAGCTGCCGCGGTGCGCCTCGGGTCAGTTGGACGGTCGGGGTTTGGCGGCAGGGGCGTCGCGCTACTCCTCGGGCATCATCATCTGCTGCCTGTCGCGATGCCGCATCTTCTCCGGCCTCTCGTGCATCATCCTGTGCATCTCGATGTGCTGTGACGCAAGCTCGTTGACGACGGCGGCGATGGCGTCGATCCTCTGTTCGCCGGTGGCGCGGTTCATCTGGGCGACAAGCTCTTCGAGATGCTCGACCCTCTGGGCCATTTGTTCGCGCATCTGCATCATGTGCGGATGGCGCTCGCGCATCTGCTCGCCCATGGCGCCTGCGCCGTGCTGGGCCGCAAAAGCGGGGAACGCCCCCCACAGCGCGATGGCGGCAACGATTCCGAAAACGCGGATCAGTCTTCTCATGTCGACTCCTCCTTTTCTGACGGGTGAACGAGCTGCGCGCACATCGCAAGCGGGTGCGCCGGTTGAATCGCCACGATCCCTCTTCATGATTTTACAGCGCCGTGCGGCGCAGTAAAATGGAGTTGCCGATGACGGTGAGGGAGCTGGCCGTCATGGCGATGACCCCGATCATCGGGTGCAAAAGGCCGAGGGCGGCGATCGGGATGGCGACGACGTTGTAGAAGAAGGCCCAGAAGAGGTTCTGCACGATCTTTCGGAAGGTGCTGCGCGAAAGGCGCACCGCCTCCACCACCTTGGTCAGTTCGCCGCGCACCAGGGTCACGTCGGCGGCTTCGACGGCCACGTCGGCCCCGGCGCCGATGGCGACGCCGATGTCGGCCTGTTTCAGCGCCGGAGCGTCGTTGATGCCGTCTCCCACCATGGCGACGACGTTTCCGTGCTCTTTCTGCAGCCGACGCACGGCATCGACCTTCCCCTCCGGAAGGACGTCCGCCATGACGTCGTCGATCCCGACCTGCGCGGCGATGGCGCGGGCGGTGCGCTCGTTGTCGCCGGTGATCATGATCGGGTGGATCTCCATCTTCTTGAGCTCGGCGATCGCCTCCTTCGAGTCGTCCTTGAGGGTGTCGGCCACCGCCACTACCCCTGCGGCGCGCCCGTCCGCGACAACGAGCATCGCCGTCTTCCCCTCTTTCTCCAGACGCGTCATCGTCTCCTCGAGTCCATCGAGGGGGATTTTCCCCTCCTCGAGGAGCCTGCGGCTGCCGACCTGAACCTTCTTGCCGTTGATCGTCCCCTGAACGCCGCGGGCGGTGATCGCCTCGAACCCTTCCACCTTCGCGATCTCCAGTCCCCGCTCGCGGGCGCCTTCGACGATCGCCTCCCCGAGGGGATGCTCCGAGCCCGCCTCGACCCCCGCCGCCCAGGCCAGGACGTCCTCCTCTTCGAAACCTTCTGCCGCAACGACGTCGGTCAGAGACGGCTCTCCCTTGGTAATCGTCCCGGTCTTGTCCAGAACGATGAATCGGATGTCCTTGAAGCTCTGGATCGCATCTCCCGATCGGATCAGCACCCCCCGCTCGGCGCCGATCCCCGATCCGACCATCAGGGCGGTGGGGGTCGCCAGACCGAGGGCGCAGGGGCAGGCGATGACGAGGACGGCGTTGGCGGCGAGAATCGCCAGCATCAGGGGGGAGAGCTCGGGATCGACCCAGGGGAGAAAGCCGGCGCCCCACTCCAGCACCGGGCGCAGCCGGTCGGCGAAGAAGAACCAGAGAAAGAAGCTGAAAGCGGCGATCCCGATCACCGCAGGGACGAAGCGCCCCGTCACCCGGTCGGCGAATTCCTGGATCGGCACCTTGGAGCTCTGCGCCTCTTCGACGAGGCGGATCATCTGGGAGAGGAACGTCTCCGATCCGACCTTGGTGGCCCGCACTTTGAGCAGCCCTTCCTTGTTGATGGTGGCGCCGAGGACGCCGTCGCCGGAGCCTTTCTCCACCGGCACCGACTCCCCCGTGGCGATCGATTCGTCGATGTGGCTGTTTCCTTCGACGATCTCGCCGTCCGTCGGGATCTTCTCTCCCGGCCGAACGACCATCACGTCCCCCTGCCGCAGCTCGTTGATCGGCACCTCTGTTTCGTCCCCGTCGCGCTCGACCCGCGCCGTCTTGGCCCCCATGGTGAGGAGCTTGCGGATCGCCTGGGACGCCCGCCCCTTGGCGCGCGTCTCGAGATAGCGCCCCAGCAGGTGGAAGGTCATGATGGTGGCGGCCATCTCGATGAAGGAGGTCATGGGGTAGATGAAGCCGACGAGCCCGATGAGATAGGGGGGAAGGCTCCCCATGGAGATGAGGACGTCCATATTGGCCGTGCGGTTGGTCAGGGCCTTCCATGAGGAGCGGTGAGTGGCGGCCCCTCCTTTAAGGAAGATGACGGGAAAGGCGAGCAGAGCGATGACGGCGAGATATCCCGGCACGGGGCGCCAGAACATGTGCACCATCATCAGGATCATAATCACAGTGGTGGGGATCGCCGCGATCCACAGCCGCCGCCAGGCCCGCCGCAGGTATTGCTCTTCGATCTGCGCCTCATCGGCGGCAGCCCTCCCCTCTTCATCGACAGCCGCGACCTCGTACCCCGCCTTCTCCACGGCGTTTCGCAGGTCGTCGGGTTTGAGGCGGCCCGCATCGAAACGGACGCTGACTCGGTGATTGCCGATATTCGTGTGTATCTCCCCGACCCCCTCCAGGCGCTCCAGAGACGTACGCACGATTCCGGCGCAGTGGTCCGACCCCATTCCGGGGACGGTCATGCGGATTTCTTTTGTGGAAGGGTTGTTGGCAACTCCCATATTTCACCCCCGATACAAAACTTAGAATAAATCTAACAGTTGAGACGTCTTTGTAAATCTGAAGGCTCACGCGCAAGCCATTGAAATACTATATGGATCAGCGTCGAGTCGATGCGGAGGATATTCTGCAGCCAATTGAGGAATATTCTTTCTTTTCTCATGATTTGCGATTTGGTTGTTCGCATTTCCGCTCGAATTTTAAACACTTGCCAACTTGGCGTGCACATTGCTTGCCAAACCTCAGCACTTCTGCGTCAACATCATCCAAGGAGGAAAGTATGCGTACGAAATTCTTTGCCATCGCTCTGGTCGCCGTCTCTTTGAGCTTTACCGGGAACGTTGCTGCTGCCGGGGGTCACGGCTCGAGCGGCGGATCAATGATGCATGGGCAGGGCGAGATGCATGGCGGCGGGCCTTCCCCGACGCCGCACATGAAGGGAAAGGGGGATCATATGGAGAAGAAGGAACACATGGGCAAAAAGGGCGACCATATGGACACCCGCAAAAACCACGGTGACGACCACATGCGCCGGATGATGGACCATGGGGATAACGCCTCCGCGAACGACGAGGATCTCGATCAACTCTTCGAGAAGAGAGAAAGCGCCTCCGGGCATGGGCACCCTGGAACTTCCGATCGGTAGAAAAGGTGTTCGGCGTGCCGTCCCCTTGCCCTTGAGGGGGCGGTTTCACTGGAATCTTTGAGGGATCTTTTGAATTTCTACGAAAAACACTGTCTGCCGCACCTGCTGAACTGCGCCTGCGGCCTGAAGCCGATCACGAAGCTGCGGCAGAAGGTGGTACCACTGGCCGAGGGGAAGGTGCTGGAAGTCGGAATGGGGGGCGCGCTCAACCTCCCCTTCTACGATCCGGCCAGCGTCGAGTTCGTCTGGGGATTGGAGCCGTCCGAAGGGATGCGAAGACTCGCCCTCAAGAATCTGCAGCGAAACCAGGTCGAGGTCCGATGGCTCGGCCTTGCGGCCGGCGAGATCCCGCTTGAGGACGAAAGCGTCGATACCGTTTTGCTGACCTTCACTCTTTGCACTATCCCCGACTGGCGCGAGGCTCTGCAGCAGATGCGCCGGGTCCTCAAGCCCGAAGGGAAGCTCATTTTCTGCGAGCACGGAGCGGCGCCCGACGAGAATGTGCACCGGTGGCAGGAACGCCTGACCCCCTTCTGGAAGCGGCTCGCAGGAGGATGCCATCTCGACCGGCCGATTTCCGTCTACATAGAGGAGGGCGGGTTCAGGATCGCTTGGATGGAGAGCGCCTACTCGGCCGGCGTGCCACGCATTGCCGGATTCAACTACTGGGGGATCGCTGTCAGGAACTGAAGTCAGGATCGAAATCCCCCACACAGGTTCGCTATTTGCCGATTCCGTACTTTTCCACCCGGTAGGCAAGGATATGCCGAGGGATCTGGAGAAAAGCAGCAGCTCGGCTCTTATTCCAGTCGTTGCGCAACAACGCCTCGGTAATCGCCTCCTTCTCCAGTTCCTCAAGAGAACAGCCGCCTTCGGGGAGTTGCAAGATGCCTCGCGTTATCTTTCGGTTGAAGCGAATCTTGGATGGCAGATCGCGCTCCTGAATCAAGCGATCGCAGCAGAGGATGAGCGCTCGCTCGACGGCGTTCTCCAACTCCCGAACGTTTCCCGGCCAATCGTAGGCGATAAGACGCTCCAAGGCTTTCGGTTCGAGGAGAACGGAGCTGTCGCCGTGCTTGCGCAGAAAGTGCCGCACCAAAGGCTCGATGTCGTCCGGCCGATCTCGCAAAGGAGGGATCTGGATCGGAATCACAGCCAGGCGATAATAGAGGTCCTCGCGAAAGCTTCCCTGTCGCAGAGCGTTGTCGAGATCCCTGTTGGTCGCAGCGACGATTCGGACATCGACGCGCACCGGTTTGCCGCCTACCGGCTCGATTTCGCGCTCCTGAAGGGCGCGCAGCATCTTTGCCTGCAAATCCAGGGGCAGCTCGGCGACCTCGTCGAGAAACAGTGTGCCGCCATCGGCGAGCTCGAACTTCCCCTTTCGGTCCTTTACGGCCCCGGTGAACGCCCCCCGAAGATGTCCGAAAAGCTCGCTCTCCAGAAGCTCACCAGGAATGGCGGCACAGTTTACCGGGACGAACGGGCCGTCCCGCCGCTCGCTCCCCTGGTGAACGACACGGGCAAGAACTTCCTTTCCGGTACCACTTTCGCCGAGAAGCAGGACGGTCGCCTCGCTCGCCGCCACACGTCGAACCATCTCCATGATTCGTTGCATCGGCTCGGAGACGCTGATCACGGTGGGAGTTTCGGCCAGCTTTTCCCGCAACCGCAGGTTTTCTTCGCGCAGCCCGAGAAAGCTCTTGGCTTTCTCCACCACCATGCATAACTCCTCGCGGCTGAAGGGTTTCCCGAGATAGTCGAACGCTCCCATTTTCATCGCCTGCACGGCACTCTCCACCGATCCGAAGGCAGTGATGACGATGACAAGGGTTTGGGGTGCACTCTGCTTGATCCGCTGCAGCACCTCGAACCCGGAGAGTCCCGGCATTTGAAGATCGGTGATCACCACCTGCGGCTGCTCGCGCTTGAAGAGGGTCAGCCCTTCCTCCCCCTCAGCAGCGCTGCGGGCGCAGTAGCCGGACTCCTGCAAGGCAAATGCGATCACCCGCCGCAACGAATCGTCGTCATCGATGATCAGAATCTTCATCTGCAACTCCAGAGCCCTCTTCCCGCTGAAAAGTGTCAGGCAACAAAAAAAGAGCCGTTTAAGGTCGTGCTCAGGACCTGAAGAGGAGGCTACAGTCATTTCTTTTCACACGATGTGCCAAAAAGGAAGAGATCGGCGGAACGAGCTGGAATTCCAGCATTCTTGGCCGCGGCTCGTCATCCCTGGCTCAGATTGTTCTTGAACAGGACTGTAGAAAATTCCCCAACGCCCCTCCCTGCCGCCAGGCCCTCCTTGCATTTACGAGAAAAGGCCGGGCTTGCGCCCGGCCTTGGAGAATCGGCCGTAATCTGCGGCCGGCCGACTCAACGAATGGAAGATGTCGTTGAGACGATCATCCTCAGAAAAGAAGCTGAGTCTGGAAACGGAAGGCATCGACCTTGTCGCCGGCGATGATGCGATCGTTGATGGCGTAGTCGACTTTGAAGTTGATGTTGTGACCTTTCAGGAAGTAGTTCAGACCGAGGTTGACGGTGTCGAGGCTTGCACCGACATCGGGATCCTGATGCTGCCAGCGTACGACAGGCTGCAGGCGGTGCCCTGCGACGGGGAGGAGATAGCCGACTTGAACCGAAGCGGTATTTCCGATGAATCCGTAGTTGGGGCCGTCCCAGTCGTAGTATGCGGCGGCGCCGGTGATACGGCCGATGCCGAGGGGCTGATCGACCAGAGCGAAGACGCTCCACGCCTCGCCGTCATCGACTCCTGCGACTCCGCCGTTGTTGATGCGATCATAGCCGACGCCGACCGAAAGAGAGTTGAGGGCGCCGAGGCTGTTCATGTTGAAAAACCACCCGGGCTGGGCGTCGCCGAGGTTGACCATCACCATTCCGGTGTAGCGCAGATCCTGGTTGGGGTTGACGGCAGCATCGCGCTCACCGCGGAAAACGCCGAGACGGTAATCGAGAAGCCCGTCGAGAAGGATGCCGCGTGCTTCGATCCCGTCATCGCGCCATGGGGAGCCGACCCCGGTGGGACTGGGGAGTTTGACGCTGTTGAGATTGTAGTCGATCCCCAGCAGGGTCGCGGCGGAAGCCTGAGTCTCGAGAGAAAAGGGGGGGAGTATGCGGCCCATGGCGATCTTGATCTCAGGGGCGAGTTGCAGATCGATGAAGCCGTCGTTCCAGTACACCTGATTCGTCGCCCCGGTTTTGCCAGCGTTGGATACATCGGTGTCGAAGAAGAATTTCACATTCTCGTGCACGGAGCCCATGGCGAGGATTCGGGCGCGGCGTGTGAAAAAGTCGCTGCTCCATTTATCATTGTCGGTACCGGCAGCGTCTTCGATCGCCTCGAACTGAACTTGGCCAAGGAAACCGAGTTGGATCCAGGTATCTTCATCCACCTGCAGTTTGGGACTCCAGGCCATGGCCGAAGTGGTGATGGCGATGGTAAAAAGGGGAACCAGGATAAGCAAAAGCCATTTCTTCATCATGCCTCCTCAGACAACATTATGGTTTCAGGGTTAAAGAATGTAGCAATTCGATTTGTTGTTGAATCCCGACAGATCCTCTATTCACCTCCTCTCACTGCGTCGGGGCACCGAGAAGCGCAAACTTTCGGCACAGATATTTTCCCTAGTAGGGAAAGAGCTAAATGAAAAAATGAGCCTTTTAACGTCGTGCTCAGGACAGGCAAAAAGTGAGCAAGATACATGTGCGGCTCATGCATCTGCACCCCTCCACATTCAAGCATCGTTCCAATCTAAAAAATCGCGTAATTGCCTGAAGCTTGGATATTCGGACAATCTTTAAGGAAGAGGATTCAGGAAGGAGCTTTAGAATATTGTTAAGTCGTTTGAAGGATATTCTGAAAGGAGGACTGCCTCAGCGGATCACCACTGTCAATCGAACTGGTGCTGACGCACTGCGCACCTTGTCTGGTGCACCACAAAAAAAACCCTCCGCGAAGGAGGGCGATCGGAGTCGATGGATCGAGCCGCCGGGCCTCAGGCGGCCTTGCTGCGGCGGGCGACGGCCTCGTTGAGGTCGCGCAGCAGGGTGTCGGCCGGGATCTTGTGCGCTCGCGCCGCCCAGCGCACCTTCATGATGCGCGCCGACAGAGCGTAAATTCCCGAGCGCATGTCCGGGCAGCCGTGCTTGCGAAAGACCTCGTACGTCTCGGGATACTTGCGGATGACTTCCTTCACTCTCATGTCGCCGGTAATCGCGTTGCCTGCCATGATGCACCTCCCTGGCGCTGGTGGACGAAGGGCGCCCCCGCCCTCACCTCCATTATACTACGGCGCCTCGGGGCCGCCGAGCGTCGCGAAGATGCTCAGGAGCGCGGCTGTGAATCCGGCAATTCGGGAAAGAGCCTCGGCAGATGGGCGATGCGCTGCCACCCCTCCCCTTCGTCGACGATCTCCACGTCCAGATCGTCGAAGTAGCGATCGAGAACGGCGCTGCGCTCCTGCGCCAGGGGCGGCGAGCAGTAATCTTCCTCCTCCCACGCGGCGCGTCCGTCGAGCGCCGCGCGGGCACCGAGCAGCCCCTTGGTGAGCGCCCGGCCGAAAGGCTGCAGGTCGATGAAGGCATCTTCAGCGAGCGCCCGGCGCAGTTGATCGAGGGATTCGGCGCGGGGGCGCGCCCGAACGAGATAGAAGACCATGGCGGTCGGCTACCTGGAGAAGAGGTCGTCGATGGAGTCGAAGTCGAAGCGCAGCTTGGAGAGCTGCTGGATGAGGGCGATCTTCTCGGCGTCCTCGGCGGTGAGCTTGGCGACGTCTTCGTGGATGGCAAGATAGACCTGGTCGGTGCGCTTCTTGATACGCAGGTAGGGCATGCCGCTCTTGTCGAGGATCTTCTGGGTGATGTGGGAGATGGGGGTGCTGCCGGGGATGACCATTCCGGCGATCTTCGGGTGGTATTCGGGCTGGGTGTAGAGGTTGGAGAGGGTCACCAGCAACTCGTCGCGCGAGCTGGTGACGATCAGCAGCGTATCGTCCTTGAGCATGTCGACCACGCGCTGGGTGGCCGATGCCCCGATCTGCACATGGTGCACGATGCGCATCAGCTCCTCGCGCTCGGCGTCGACCTCGACGCCGAGAACCTTGGCCACCCGTTTGAGGGTCGGGTTGGCCAGAATCGGCTGATAGTTGAAGCCACCCAGCACTTCGAAGGGGGCGTCTCTGAAGGCGGTTCTGAGCAGATGCAGGGTTTTGTCGCGCTTTTCGGGGATGAGCTTGTTGGCCACCAGGGCGCGCACCTCGGCCCCCTCCTCCCGGTACAGAGAGAGATTCATGCAGACCGCGTCGATGAGGCTGCCCACACCACCGCAGGCCACCATCAGGACGGGCGCCCCCACCATCGCCGCCACCCGCGCGTTGCTCAGGCCGATGACCGAGCCGACGCCGCTGTGCCCCGCCCCCTCGACGATGAGAAAGTCGCATTGGCGATCGAGATATTCCACCGCCTCCAGAATGCGCTTCTCGAAAGGGCGAACATCGAGCCGCCCCTCGATCACCTCCTGCGTCATCCCCGGCTCGACCACCACCGGGCACATGTAGTCGATCAGATGGTCGAGTCCGTAGACCTGGGCGATCATCGCCGGATCGGTGTCGATGCGCCGCCCGTTGTAGTCGATCGGCTTGGGGCCGACCGGCTTGATGAAGCCGATGCGCTCGTACTTCATTCGCGCCTGGTAGAGCAAAGAGAGGCTGGTGGTCGTTTTGCCGCAGTCCTGGCTCGTGGCGGAGACGAAGATCTTGGTGGCCATCTCTGGGACTCCCTCGGACGGTGATTTCTGTCATGGCAGATAGGGCAAAATAGCCCGGATTTATGTAAATATCAACTGTTGCGAACCGCAAAAGACGCCTCGGCGCGCGAGGGGACCGGCGCCATGCAGCGTCTCCGTTCTACGGCCTTTCGCCCCCCAGGAGGCGGGGCGAAAAATCGTATTCGGAGATCACTTTTCCATTTGACATTTGACTCCTGCACCGCTATGTTTTCTCCACCTACCTACCGTGAATTAAATAGTGCGGCGACTCTCCACAATTGCCTGTTTCATGGAGAGATTTTTTTGGTCCGCCCGCAAGAAAGAACATTCCATCCAGACCGCCTGCCGATTGCGCCCTGTATGTAGCCTCGCGCGCCGTCGGGAGCATCACCACGACTTGAACAGCGCGATGGACGCTGAGATCCATCCATCAGAATGAACATTCTTTCCAAAGGAGTCGGACCATGAAACAGCTGATGATCGCCACCCTCTGTCTTTTGCTGCTCGCCCCTGCCTCTGCCCTCGCCTGGGATCTGAGTGCTTTCGAAAGCGCCAACAAAGACCGCGGCCAGTGGGCGTGGTTCACCGGACAGGCCCAAAACTGCAAGGACCCCATCCCCCTGCCGGGCGCGCACACCCGCGCCGAATGGGAGGCGATGTTCACTACCGAGAAGGACAAGCTCCCCTGCGGCGGCGCCGGAATCAACGAGCGGGCCGTCAAGCACCTCTTCCTCTTTCTTCACACCCACGCTGCCGACTCCGACGACCCGATGAACCAGAAACCCGAATCGTGCGGGTAAGGCGGTTCGCATATGCTGACGCACGGTGACGGTAAGGACGTCGAGCTTCTGAGGTGTTCGTCGCTGCTGGAGTACCCGACCGAGGCGCTGGCAGCGCAGTCGGGGATCGCTCTGGAGCGCCTTGAGAACTGCCACGTCAGGCTCTTCATCAACGATCGCGGCGGGACCAAAGCGCCACTTTTCGCCGGATGCCATCTGCCGGGGGAGGATCGGCTCGACTTCATGCTGCGCTTCAGCGCCGCGTGTCGACAGCGCGGAGTCGCCCTGAAAACGGCATTCCCCCCGGACTACATCCCGATGATGATCGAGGTGCTGGCGCTGCTGCGAAGCCGCCCCGGCGCCGAAGACGATGCCCGTACGCTGGCGCGGGATTTCTTTATCGGCTGGCCCGAGCGGTTTGCCGAGGCTCTCAAGCAGCATGACGAAACCGGAATTTACAGCGAGGTCGCCGAGCACCTGGCGCAGGCGCTGGAAGACCTCGCAGCGGAGCCGGCATTGAGCCGGGCCGCGGACCATCAGACATGGAGTACAACATGAGCGTTTCACGCAGGGCGTTTCTCAAAGGTACGGTGGCGGGCGCAGGGTGTCTGGGACTGGCGGGGATGGTTCCGGGTCTGCGCTACGTCTCCTGGGCGGCGGACGGCGCCGCCGAGAAGGTCAAATACGTCAATTCGAGCTGTGCGATCTGCACCAACAAATGCGTTTTCCGCGGGCAGATCGTCGACGGCGTCGTGCGTCGCCTCGAGCCCGAGCCCGAATTCGCCAAGTCGCGCGGCATGATGTGCGCGCGCGGCAACGCCGGCGCCTGGACCCCCTACGATCCCGACCGGGTCAAGTACCCCCTCATCCGCACCGGCAAGCGCGGCGAAGGCAAATGGCGCAAGGTCTCGTGGGAGGAGGCGTACGCCTACATCGCCGAGAAGACGAACAAACTGGTGGAGGAAGAGGGGGGCAACCGCGCCACCATCGGCTTCGCCTCTTCGGAGGGGACCTACCAAGAGCATTTCTGGAACCAGTTCCGCGAGGTCTTCGGCTCCCCCAACAGCCTGCGCCATCCGACGCTGTGCCTGAGCTCCAACATCCGCGGCTTCCAGTCGGTCTTCGGCACCTATCCCACCGTCGACGTCAAGGGGGCACGCTACCTGATTCTGGCCGGGGCCGACCGCGCCGAGGCGATCTCGACTCCGGACACCACCGACATGTTCGACCGGGCCTTGGGGGAGCGCAAGCTCATCTATCTCGACCCCCGCTTCACCAAGACTGCCGCCAAGGCCGATCGGTGGTTCCCCATCAAACCCGGCACCGACATGGCTTTCGCCCTGGCGATGATGAACGTCATCATCGGCGCCGGGCTCTACGACAAGGCGTTCGTTAAAACGCACTGTACGGGCTTCGATGAGCTGGCCGCGCACGTCAAGGCGTACACCCCGAAGTGGGCCGAGAAGGAGACGGGGATCGCCGCCAAGGACATCGAGGAGGTCGCCCGCGAGTTCGCAACCACCCCCGGCGCCGTCTTCTACCCCGGTCGCCGCTCGTCGTGGCAGAAAGACGACGTGCAGACCCGCCGCGCCATCGCCATGGTCAACGCCCTGGTGGGGAGCTTCGATCGCGAGGGAGGGCTGATCCCCAACGTCTCCATCCCCCTGAAGCCCTACTTCTACGAGCCGGCCTGGTACACCAATCCCCGGCCGCGTCTCGAGGAAGACGACGTCATGTTCCTGAGCCCCCGCGACGGCTCCTGGATCGCGTGGCGCGAGCGCGCCCTCAGGGACGACCCCTACCGCATCCGCGGAATGTTCATCTACAAGCAGAACGTCGTCGACTCGGTCCCCGACCGCAACAAGACCTTCGAGCTCTTCGACAAACTCGACCTCATCGTCTCCATCGACACCTTCATGAGCGATACGGCCTGGCACGCCGACGTCGTCCTTCCCGAGTCGAACTACCTGGAGCGCCTCGACCCGCCCCAGAGTCTCGGTGGGGTCGAACCGTTCGTCGTCTTCCGTCAGCCGCTCATCGATCCGATGTACGACACCAAACCGTGCTTCGACATCGTCAAGGAGCTCGCCGCGCACTTCGAGGACGAGGACGGTGACACTCTCGACACCTATTTCAAAGGGTCGGTGGAGGAGCACGCCAAGGCCTTCGTCTCGGCACTGCCCGGCGCATGGGAGATGCTGCGGCAAAAAGGGTTCTACACCGACGGCCGCAAGGCTGTCTTCGGCGAGTACCGCAGCGGCAAAAAAACCGTCAACACCCCGAGCAAGAAGATCGAATTCTACAGCGAGGATTTCGCCGGGCGCGGGCTCGATCCGCTTCCGACCTACAAGAGCGCCGAGAAGCTCGGCGACAAACAGTTCCGCTTCCTGGTGGGGCGTCACGCCATCCACACCCACTCCATGACTGCGGCCTTTCCCGATCTCAACTGGCACATGCCGGAGAACGCCATCTGGATCAACACAGAAAAGGCCCGCACCCTCGGCATCGCCTCGGGGGACGAGGTACTCGTGAGCAACCGCACGGGGGGTCAGGTGCGGATCAAGGCGCAGGTCACCCCCGGCATTCGCCCCGACTGCGTCTATTTCGCGCACGGCTACGGAAGCCTCTCCAAAGGCAAGCCCCTCGTCTACGGCAAGGGGGCGACCCAGGCGGCGATCCTCGAGTCGCATTTCGAGCCCGTTTCCGGCAATGCCTGCATGCACGAAACCATCGTAGAAATCAGGAAGGTGTAAACCATGGCGAACAAAAAAGAAAAACGCTTGGCGATGGTGCTCGATCCCCGCAAGTGCATCGACTGCAAGGCCTGCGACGTCGCCTGCAAGAGGGAGAACCAGATCTTCGCAGGCGGCAATCAGGAGATTCGACGCAACCGGGTGAACAGTTGCGGCATCGAAGGGACCTACCCCAAGCTCAAGATGAGCTTCGAGCCTGAGCAGTGCCATCAGTGCGCCAATCCCCCTTGCGTCTCCGTCTGTCCCGTCGACGCCACCTACAGCCGCCCCGACGGCGTCGTGGCCATCGACAAGAAGGAATGCATCGGCTGCGCCATGTGCATCGAGGAATGTCCCTACGGGGCGCGCTATCTCGAAGCGAAGGGGACGGCCGACAAGTGCGACTTCTGTTCACACCGCGTCGCCGCGGGCAAGCTTCCGGCGTGCGTGGAGACCTGCCCCACCAACGTGCGCACCTTCGGCGACCTGAAGGATCCGCAAAGCAAGGCAGCCAAATTGCTCAAGGAGAACAAGCACCGCGTCCTACGGGAGGAGTTGGGAACCCGCCCGAACCTGTTCTACATTTCGTGACCCCCCGCAAGGGGACACAACCAAGGAGCTCACACAAAGGAGAAGGACAATGAGTGTTCGAATGAAACACGCTACGATGATCGTCGGCCTGGTGCTGTCGGCCCTGCTCTTTTCGGGCTGCAGCGCCGTGACGGCGCCCGACGCGGCCAGAGCCGCCGCGGCCCCTGCGCCCGCGGCCTCAAACCACGTCCCCCAGGATCCGGCCCTGCGCATCACCACGGCCGAGGTCAAGGCCCTGTTCGCCCAAGAGTACGGCGACAAGATCCTCATCAAGGAAAATCTCGAGAAAAACACGAGCTTCCTGCTGGTCGACGTGCGTCCCCGCGTCCGCTACGAGGAAGGTCACGTCCCCGGCGCCATCAGCATCCCCCGGCCGATGCTCGAGGCGAACCTCGACAAGCTTCCCAAGGACCGTCTCGTCATCTTCTACTGCGGAGGGCTCGCCTGCCACCTGAGCCCCGAAGCGGCCGAGGTCGCGAAACAAAACGGCTTCACCAACATCAAGGTGTGGTACGAAGGGGAGCCCCAGTGGGTGAAGGACGGAGGCTATCTCATCACCGAAACGCCCTACCTCAAGCGCATGGTCGACGCCGCCGACAAGGAAGTCTTCACCCTCATCGATTCGCGTCCTCCCCTGGTGCACCGCAAGTCCTTCATCCCCGGCTCGGTGTCGATCCCCAAGGTCCTCTTCGAGCAGAGAAAGGGTCTTCTGCCCGCCGATAAAAACTCCCTTCTCATCTTTTACTGCGGCGGCCATCACTGCGAGCTGAGCCACGAAGGCGCCGTCGAGGCCCTGAAACTCGGATACACCAACGTGAGGGTCTACTCGGCCGGTGTCCCCGAGTGGGGCAAGCAGAACTACGCGCTGTGGGGCAACGAAGCGAGCGGCATCGTCGAGGCCCCCAGAACGGCCGCGCCGGGCGCCCTTCCCGAAGTGATCTCCCCCGAAGATTTCAAGGCGGCGGTCGCCTCGGGTCAGGTGGCCCTCATCGACGTGCGCGGCGAGCGTGAGTTCGCGGCCGGCCACCTCCCCGGCGCCATCCTCATCCCCGACGGCGAGTTCTACAACGATTTCGCCGGAGCCCTCGCCAAACTCCCCACGGACAAGCGTGTGATCCTGCACTGCTCGACCGGCGCACGGGCGGCAGGGGCCTTCTTCGCGATCACCGACGAGCCGGAGGCGTACAAAAATCCGAACGGCATCCAGTACCTGAACAAGGCGCTGACGATCGCCGCGGACGGAACCTTCACCGTCGAATAACGAACGTATTCACGACAAAGGGCCCGCGAACTCTCGCGGGCCCTTTTCCTTTGCCTTCCATCCGTCGCGCTGACGGCGTCAACCGTGACCGCAGACATCCATCAGCCCCGCCTCGCAGAGCCAGCGGCGAATACCGGGAAGCTCTCCCCGAAAGTCCTCCAGAAGGCGCTCGGTCTCTTTCGCAGAAAACTCCTCGTCCAATCCGGAATCGCTGATCATCTCCTCCGCCAACATCGCCTCGAAAAGCCCTTCGGCTTCGTCAAGGGAGGTGGCGGCGGCTTCGGAGAGGATTTGCAATACGATTTGACGGCGGGTCATCTCGGCTCCATTGCGATTAATACAATGGATAAACTTAGCCACAAAAACCCGCCCTTCGCAACCCGACGGCGCATCATTAAACGAAAGCGGCACCCTTGACTGCTTCTATCCGTTCGATATCCTTTACTTATTCGATTGAACCGACGCACTGCAGGAAGGAGGGTCTTTGCGATGAAATTGATGATCCAGTTGATCGGCACCGCCGTCGCGGTGGCGGGGTGCGCTTGGCTCTTCGCCTCGGGGAACCGAAAACCCGCCTCCTCCTTACCGGGAGAATCGCCCGACGAGGCGGAGACCGAAACCATCTACCATGGAAATGCCGGAAGCCGCGTCTTCCACGCCCCTTCCTGCAAGTACTACCATTGCAAGACGTGCAGCGAAGCGTTCATCAGACGAGAGGACGCCGTGGCGGCCGGCTACAAGCCCTGCACTCTGTGTCTGCCGTGACGGCACGCACGAAAGGACGCCGGGGCGCCGACGCCCCCTCCCCTTTTGCTGCGCCCCATACCAAACCCAGGAGGTGAATCCCATGGCCGAAAACGACTGCCTGAACCCCGAGGAGCATTGCGATCTTCACGCATGCCAGCTCAAACCGACGACGATGAACCCCGAGATCGAGAAGATCTTCGAAAACCCGCGTTTCGTCTGCACCAATTGCGGCAGGCGCACCCACAACGAAGAGAACCTCTGCAAACCGAAGCCGATCTGACGCAGCGCTGCGGCACCCGCGAAAAAGGCCCCTTTGGAGCGATTTCCAAAGGGGCCTGCTCTTTGCGGCACTGCGGTCTTCGGCCTGCGCCCCGGTCGGGACGGCGATCGGCGGTTGCATTTTCGCCGACTTCGGGGCATCATTCGGGCGGTGCATCACCGTGTTGTTCGGAGATTTCGTCGGCAGCCCATGCCGCATAGAACGAGGAGGTTCGCATGTCCGTCGCCGCCGTTGCGATCGCGCTGCTCTGGGGAGCGCTCTCGGGATATCTTCTGATCCGCTTCATCGACAATCTCGCCGCGGCGGCTCTGTGCATCGGCGGCCTCCTCAAGGGGAAAAGCGGCCCGAAGAAGGACCGGGTCAACCCCGATCTGATCGTGCGCCTCCTCTTTCGGGTCCTTCTCTACGCCCTCGTCTGCGCCATCCTCCTCTTTCTGGGCCACAGCTTCGTGGTGCGCGAGTTCGAATTCCAATACAGCGGCATCCCGCTGGCCGTCTTCGCCGTCGCCGCCCTCGCCGTGGCGGCAAGCCGCCTGAAGGCGATGAGTCGACGGCTCAAGGTCATCCGACGCATGAGCCACGAGCCCGGCTACGCCGAAAAACGCCGCAGAACCCAGATGCTCAAAGGATAAGTTTCTCGCGCTCAGAAGTGAAACGGCAGGTCCTTTTTCGTCCGGGACGGACAAAGGAACCTGCCGTTTCGCGCTTCGGCCTTTCGCCCCTCAGCGCCTCTCGCCCTCGCCGCTCTTTCTGACCTCGACGGGATTTCCGCCGCACGAAACCGTAATCTCGCACTCCTGATCGGTGTGACAGCTCGGCCCCGAACAGACCTGACTGACGGTAAGCTCGAGGTCGCAGTCCGAACCGGTACACACGAGGACATCGCCTTTTTTCACCTTCATCTTCGTATCTCCTTTCAGACCTTCACATTTTTGCTCCCGGAACGTCGCGAAGCCTTCATCCGCGGTGCCGAACCCGGTTTCACTATATCCCTGATCGACGGCGACGCAATCCGGTAGCTCGATCGCTCAGAGCAGATGCTCCTGCGTCTCCACCCGGTGTTTGTGCAGATAACGCATGAAGGGGGTCCCTCCCGTTCCGACGGCCGATGGGTTGGCCTCGCTCTTCTGACTCTGCTCTTCGATGTAGCGGGCGGCGTATTTGACGTGAATCGTGCGAAACTCCAGGACGAGCCGGACGCAGCGGTTGTAGAGACGTCGAAGGTGCGCATCGCCGCGCCGTACCGCCTCGCGCACCGGTGACGCCGCTTCGAGCGACGCGACGAAGGCGCGATGCGCAGGGGGCATGTAGTCGCGCATCTGCTGCAGATAGGCCCGCAGGGGGTCGTCGCGGTGGACGATCCCCAGAAAGGCATCGAGAGACGGGACGATGGCGCTTTGCGCTCCCGTCTCCCCCCGAAATCGCTGCGGACGTCCGCCGTAGGCGTCGACCCCTTCGTAGATCAGCCCTTCGGGGAGGGCGGGGTGGTCCTTCCAGCCGTGAATGTAGGGGCGCACGCGGTGAAAATAGATATAGGGATCACAGCCCTCCGGCATCCGCTCCATCGTCCTCACCATCGCGCCGAGCCCCTCGGCCATCGTCTCTAGGTGCGCCGCAAGGGCATCGGCATCGCCGTGCGCCGCCGCCGCGACACCGGGATGCAGCGCCGAAACGATCGGGGCGGCCTTCGCCTCGATGTCGACATGCACGAGGACGAACCACTCCTCGTCGAGGCCGCCGAAAAAGTTCTGCGCCAAAGCGATGTTCCCGAGGGCGACGGGCCCCTCGGGATCGAGGCGCCGCCAGTTGTGCAGAGCGTAGGAGGCGTAGGAGAGGACCGGCGGGCGCCCGAGCCTGGTGGCCACCGCGTGCCACGGGACGGCGAGCGCAGGGGGGAGGCGATCGGCGGGAGGCGTCTCTCCCCAGACGTAGGCGTGCCCGAGAAAGGAGAGGACGACCATGGCCCGTTCGAGCTCGCGCTCGCCGTTCAATCGCTCGACGGCAAAGGGGGGGAGACTCTTCAGCGTCTGGCGCAGCCGGTCGCTCAGCAGGAGCTTCGGCAACTCGCCCGCGGCCTCCTCCCATAGGTCGAAGGGGGACGGCAGCCGAGGGAGCGGATCGTGCGCCGGGAGAAATCCCCTCAGAGGGACGAACGGCTGCAGAGGTTCGGGGGAGGAGGAAGGACGCGGTTCCATGACGGACTCCGTCTCGATTCGGTGTGTCCGCTCATTATACCATCAGCCCCGCTTGGGATTCGCCCGGCCGCGCTTGGGGAGCTGCAGATCGGCGAGGATGGGGGAGCGCAGGGAGACGCCGACGAGGACGTCCGTCGAATCGGGGAGGCGGTGAATGGGGAGGCGCATGTGGAGCACGGCGGCGATGAGCGCGCCGTTGGAGATGGAGCGCCCGATCTGTTTGGAGAAATGGGCGGCGAGGGCCGAGCTCGGAGGGGCGACGAAGGAGACGCGCCTGAGCGGGGTGCAGTCGAGAAGGCGGTCGCAGCAAAGGGCGAACTCGTCGAAGGCCGATGCGAGGCAGTCGCGCTCGGCACAGAAGGCCGAATCGCCCTGCGCTTCGGGGCCGAGCAGCCCGCGTTCGCAGAGGGTCGGGTTCTTTCCGAGCACCTTCTCAAAGGACGCTGCGTTGACGTTCATCGACGGCCCTCCTTCGACGGCACCCTCCTCATCGCGCACGCTGCGGCGTGTCGGATCCCCGATTCAAGAGGTTTTGGGCGCACAGAGTGATATCCTCTCCCTGGGGTATCACAGGAGAGGACGAAAAAGGCGCCCGGGAGCGCCTTTGTTATCAGTCTAGCATATGCGGGATGGCGTAGGATCAGGTCAGGGCCGGGCCTTGAGAATCGTCTCCGCCACCGTCTCGGCCAGGGCGGCGTACCCGGCGGCGTTGGGGAAAATGTCATCGCTGCGCATCCCCTTGCGCGAGAGGATGTGCGCGAGGGTGTTTCTCTCCATGGGGAGGTTCATGTCGGCGGCGATGCGGTTGTAGAGGGAGGCCGTCTGGAAGAAGGCCGCCGGGGCGGGGACGCCGATCAGCAGTACCTCGGCGCCGGCTTCTCGCGAGAGCCGGACCATCTCTCTCAGGTTGGCCTCGAGCTCTCCGGCGTCGAAGCGCCGAAGCATGTCGTCACCGCCGTGGCAGAGGATCACCAGATCGGGCTGCACCTCGGCAAGAAGCTCGGTGAGACGCGCCACGCCGTCAGTGCTCGACTCCCCCTCGACGCCAGCGTTGATGACCTCGGCGGGGACGAGCTGCTGAAGGACCGAGGGATAACTCTCCCCCTCCCCCGCGCCGGTGCCGTACGTCAGACCGTCGCCGAAGGCGAGAATGACCCCGTGATCGGGCAGAGGGCTCAGCCGAGGGGTGCGATCGCAGGCGGACAGAAGCACAAGGAGCAGGATCGGGAGGAGCACGGTGAGAAGCTTTTTCATCGAAACAAGGTCCTTCGAATAAGGTCCGGTCCCGTCAAGTGGGCGCCGGAGCGGACGGAAAAAGAGGGCAAAGGGGTGAGCCCTCACCATCGGTCAGATACCGTATCGTTCGCAGATCGCCCCGAGATAGCGCGACCCGATCTGCTCCCCGGCCAAAGCGCGCTTGACCGGCGGGAGGTTGAGGATCACGCCGAAGACGGCCGCCAGGGCGCGGTGGCTCCAAAGGACGCGGTTGTCGAAGAGAAGGTGCTGGAGCTTGCCCCTCTCGATGGCCATGAGGACCGCCCTGTGGGTGCCGTTCACGGGGGTGATGATCGTCTCGGCGCGCCGGCGCATGACGATGGCGCTGCGGGGGCAGTTGCGGGCGCACACGCCGCACCCCAGGCAGAGCTCGGCGTCGATGGCGGCCCTTTTGCGCCCCCGCCCCCCCTTCCCGTCGCTCTCCAGCGTCATGATCCCCACCGGGCAGGCGGGGAGACAGCGCCCGCACCCGGTGCAGCCCTCATCGACATCGGCGAGGAAGCCGCTGGTGTGGATCGGCCGCATCACCCCGAAGCGCCGGGCGGCGAGCATCGCCTCGCAGCAGCAGGGGCAGCAGTTGCAGATGAAGCTCACCCCCTGCTGCACGTTCTCGGCGAACTGCGCCAGGTTCTGCTCGACGGCCCGGTGCAGAAGCTCCATGCACTCGCTCCTGTCGACCCGGCGCACCACCCCGTGCCGGATGAGAGAGGCGGCCGCCCGGTTGAAGGTCATGCAGATATCGAGCTCGGCGCTGCACGCCTTTCCCTGGTGGTGGTGCTTGTGGCGGCAGTAGCACAGTCCGATGCCGATGTCGTCGGCCGACTCGATGATGGCGCTCGCCCTCTCGTAGTCGAGAACGTGCAGCGCCTCGGGCGAGGAGAGGACGCTCTCCTGCACCAGAACGCGGCCGAACTGGGTCTTGCCGCCGGCGAAGAGGACCTTGATGAAATCCTCCTCCACGCTGATGTACTGCTCGTAGAGCTCCGAGAGGAGCTTCTGGTCGAGATCGTCGCGCACCCGCATCAGCGCGAATTCGAAGAAGCCGGCCATCGGCGGCGGCAAAACGTAATACGTTCGCCCCTTCATCCGCAGATCGACCAGAAGGGCCTTGCCGGCGAGCCCCTGCAGCAACGCTTCGGCGTCCGCGAGGCCGATCCCCCAGATTTTTGCGGCCTTCCCGGCGGTAAAGGGGCGCAGGGGGAGCTTGGCGACAAGCTCGGCCTCCTTTTCGCTGAAAAGAAGGGCGAGAATTTCAAAGAGGAGACGCGACGCGGGCGCCCCTTGCGGAAAGCGGTTCAGCCGCTCGGCGAGATCTTCGTACCCCTGGCGCGCGGTGAGATGGGCCATCAGCTCTTTCTCCACCCCTTGCGCTTGCGCTCCTCCTCGTCGGCTTCGACCTCCGTGAGCAGGACCAGGTACGTCTCGTAGCGCTCGGAGGGGATCTCTGCGCATTCGACGAGCTCGACGACGGCGCACCCCGGTTCGCCGCGGTGGCGGCAGTTGCGGAATCGGCAGGTGAGATCTCGGGTCTTCTCGAAGCCGGGAAAGTGGGCGGCAAGCTCCTCGGGGGAGATCTCGACGAGGCCGAAATCCCGGAATCCGGGGGTGTCGACGAGCTCCCCCCCGTCGGGCAGGGCGTGCAGGGTCGAGACGGTGGTGGTGTGGCGCCCCATCGCCTTGTAGTCGCTCGTCTCGGCGGTCTTCAGATCGATCTGCGGACAAAGCGCGTTGAGGAGCGAGCTCTTCCCCACCCCCGTCGTGCCGACGAAGGCGCCTCGGTGCCCCTCGGACAAAAAGGTGCGCAGCGCGGCGAGCCCCTCTCCCGTCAGGGCGCTCAGGATAAAGACGGGGACAGAAGCGGCGTAGGTCCTCTTCACCGCCGCCACCAGATCGTCCGATCCCGGCAAGTCGCACTTGTTCACGACGAGGAAGGGGTGAAGATCGGCGGCGCGCGCCGCGACGACGGCCCGGTCGATGAATCCGTCGGGCGCATGAGGAGCGACGACGATGCCGAGGACGTCGAGATTGGCCGCCACCAGATGGAGCCCCCCCCGGGCGTCGCGGCGGCGCAGCTCGGTTTGTCGCGGCAAACGGGTAAGGAGATCGCCGACGACGAGGACGGCATCGCCGACGACGTGGCCTGAGTTGCGCTTGACCCGCACCATGGAGCGCTCGCCGTTTTCGAAGAGAACCTCGACGGCAATGCCGTAGTGGGCGACGAGGAGCCCCGATCTCTGCGGGGAGTCGGCAGGGGCTGGCCCGCCGTGGACGTTTCTGCTATGGTGTCTCGACAAGAACCTTCACCGGGTGCGGGTGGATGCGATATGGATTCATCCCCCTACTTTACATCACCTCGGCGACGCGTTAAAGACTTTTGAGCGGTGGCATCCGCGTGCCTTTGCTCCGAGCTCCGATTCCCATGACCGTTAAATTCCTTGGAGATCTTTAAATTGAAGACGCTTGCCCCCTTCTTCGTCGCCGCCCTGCTCGTCTCCCTGTTTTTCGCGACAACCGCAACGGCGCACCCGCCGCGTCAGGAAGCGGTCCCCGGGGGTGTCGCCGTCGTGGCGCTGCCATGGAACGGCGACGCAACGCCCACGGCGACCTATCAGGGGAACCGCGTCCTCGTGTCGCACACTGAATCTGGATGGCATGCCGTCGTCGGCATCCCCCTGGGGACGAAACCGGGGCGGCACGTCGTCGACGTCAACGGAAAGGAGATCGCCTTCGACGTCGCCGACAAGGCCTACGCCGAGCAGCACCTCACCGTGCCGAACCGGCGCCACGTTCACCCCGACCCAGAGGATCTCAAGCGCATCGAAAAGGACCGCGCCATCTCGCGATCGGCCTACACCGCCTTTTCCCCGGAGACCCCGGAGTTCGGCTTCATCCTGCCGGTCGAGGGGCGAATGACGAGCCCCTTCGGACTGCGGCGCTTCTTCAACGGCGAGGAGCGCAACCCCCACAGCGGCCTCGACATCGCCGCCCCCACCGGCACCCCCATCCGCGCCCCCGCCCCCGGCACCGTCGTCGCCGCGGCAGACATGTTCTTCAACGGCAAGGCGGTCTTCATCGACCATGGCCAGGGGCTCGTCACCATGTACTGCCACCTCGACGCCATCGCCGTAAAGGAGGGGCAGCGGGTGGAGCGCGGCGAGACGATCGGCACCGTCGGCGCCACTGGACGGGCCACCGGCCCCCACCTGCACTGGAGCGTGAGCCTCAACGACGCCCGCGTCGACCCCCTCCTCTTTCTGAGCGACTCGACGCTGACGGCGCTGCTGGAGACGCAGAGGCGATAATAGAAAAACCGCTCTTCGACCCTTGCGAAGAGCGGTTTTTTTGTTGTTGACGAAACGGCTACGAGCTTTTTCGCACAGACCGGTAGACCTCCATTCGATCCCTCTTGCCTACCGCAATGACGATCACGACGATCCGATCATCGTTCACCTGATAGACCAGGCGGTACCATGCGGAGCGAAGCTTTATCTTGTAGCAGTCGCTCAAACCGTGCAGCCGGTCGGCCTCGACTCTCGGGTGATCCAGACGCTCGGCCAGCTTCTTTTTCAGCTGGGTGCGAATCGGCGCATCGAGCTTGCGCCACTCCTTCAGCGCCGACGCCTTGAACTCCAGCTCATAACTCATCCAGAGTCACCTTGACGGTCGGCTCTCCTTCACGCCGGCGAACCAGAAGGGCAAGTTCGTAGTCCTCCACCTTCTCCATGATCGCTTCGAATGTTTCGGCAGGAACGAGGTAGGCCGAGGGCCTGTTGTGGTTCAGGATGGCGACCGGCGCCCCTTCGGCTTTCTCGATGACGGCCGAGGGATTCTTTTTCAGGTCGGTAATGCTCACAGAGCTTCGTGCCAGAATTCGCTCCATAATCGTCTCCGTATTTCAGTTCTTTTTATCTTATCCGACGACGATCGTTATTTCCAGCACGAAACGGATGCTAGCCCTCCAGCCCCTCTCCCCACTTGCCGTCGAAGGCGATCTCCGACAGGGGCTTGCGCTTCGGTCCTCCCTTGGGCTCCCCTTGCGGATACCCCAGGGGGAAGAGGCCGACGACGCGGATGTTGTCGGGAATGCCGAGGAGATCGAGGATCTTGTGCTCGTCGAAGACGCCGACGAAGACGGTACCGAGCCCCTGATCGTGGGCGGCGAGCATCAGGTTCTGGGCGGCGATGCCCAGGTCGGCCAGGTAGTAGGGCTGCTCCCCCAGGTTCCCCGACTGCGACGGATCGGCGCAGGCGACGATGACCAGCGGCGCCTCGGCGATCGCTTTCTGGGCGGGGTTGGTCTTGTAGCCGAGCGGCGCGAAGAACGACTCGACGAAGGACCACTCGCTCAGCTTGGCCCGCGCGGCGGCGTCGCGCACCACCACGAAGCGCCAGCACTGCAGATTCGCCCAGGAAGGCGCCTGGTGCGCCGCCTCCAGCACCGCCTTCAGCTTTTCCGACTCCACCTCCCGCCCCTCGAACTTGCGGATGCTCCTTCGCGTCCTGATCGCCTCCAGCACTTCCATCGCAACCTCCTTTGCATGTGAAATAATCCAAACTTCCGGCTTCGGACTCTCGGTGATCATAGTGGCAGAACCGCCCCTTTTCAACCCCGGCGCGCCGGGCATTTTTCGCAAATGTCGCTATACTCAAAGTATGAAAATCGAATTCGACGACATCGGACCGGCCAAGATCGTGCAGATATACGCGCCGCACATCCCTGTGCGGGGGGTGGTGGTGGTCGACAATACGGCACGCGGCCCGGCCATCGGCGGGGTGCGCGTCTCTGCCGAGGTGGACGTGGAAGAGGTCTACCGACTGGCGCGGACGATGACCTTCAAGAGCGCCGTCGCCGACCTCCCCCATGGCGGAGCAAAGGCGGGAATCGTCGCCGACCCGAAGGACCCGGACATCGAGCGGATCTTCCGCACCTTCGCCCGTATGATCGCCGACCTCACCGAGTACATCCCCGCGCCGGACATGGGCTGCAACGAGGAGACCATGGCCTGGGTGCTGGACGAGATCGGCCGGGTCGCGGGTCTTCCCGAAGAGATCGGAGGACTTCCGCTCGACAAACTCGGCGCCACGGGCTTCGGCCTCGCCGAGGCCGCCGAGGTGGCCTGCGCCCATGCCGGATTGAAACTCTCCGGAGCGACGGTGGCGATCCAGGGTTTCGGGAGCGTCGGCCGGGCCGCGGCGCGTTTTCTCGCTGAAAAGGGGGCGGTGATCGTCGCTGCCAGCGACTCGCGGGGCGCTGTCCTCAGCCCCGCGGGGCTGCCGGTGGAGAAACTCCTTGGAGCCAAGGCGGCCGAGGGGACGGTCACCGCTCTGGCGCAGGGCAAGAGCGCCCCGAAGGAGGAACTCTTCCGCGTCGATTGCGACATTCTCGTCCCCGCGGCGACCCCCGACGTCATCCACGAGAAGAACGCCGGCGATATCCGGGCGCGCCTCATCCTCGAGGGGGCCAACATCCCCTCGACGCCTGTCGCCGAGAGGATTCTGGCCGAGCGCGGAATCGTGATCGTCCCCGACTTCATCGCCAACGCCGGCGGGCTGATCATGGCCGCCATGGAGGTCGCCCGAAAGAGCGAGAAGGAGGCCTTCGCAGCCATCGGCGAGAAGATCCGCGCAAACACGAAGCGCATCCTGGAAAAGGCGAAGAGCGAGGGGATCCTGCCGCGCGCAGCGGCCGAAAGCATCGCCCGAGAGCGGGTCAAAAAGGCCATGCGCTACCGGGAGTACAGCTACTCTTAGGCGTTACAGATCTCCCCTTCCCCCTGACCCTGCCTTCCTTAAAACCGGTCTCACGCGACGACGCGACGGAAAGCAGAAGAGAAGCCCTTCAAAGCGTGGTCAATCGTCGGCCGCCCGCTCCCGGCTCCGACCAAGCGGTGAGCTGGCCAGATGGTTTGGGTTTTAACGTCGCGTCGTCGCGTGAGGCAGGTTTTCTGCTTTTGAAGACGGGAGGCAGACATGGCCCTTTACGAATTCGAAGGAAAACGCCCCACCATCGGCGCCGGCTCCTTCGTCCCCGACTCGGCCGATGTCGTCGGCGACGTCGTCATCGGCGAGAAGTGCTTCATCGGCGTCGGCGCCCGCATCCGGGGCGATTACGGCACTATCGTCATCGGCAACGCCACCTCGGTGCAGGAGAACGTCGTCATCCACGCCCGCGAGGGGGACCGCACCGTGGTCGGCGACAACGTTCAGCTAGGCCACGGCTGCATCCTGCACAACTGCACCGTGCGCGACAACGCGGTGATCGGGGTAGGCGCCATCGTCTCCGATTACGCGACGGTCGGCGACTGGGCAATCGTCGCCGAGGGAGCGGTGGTGCGCGGAGAGATCCCCGACGGGGCCGTCGCCGTCGGCATTCCGGCCAAAGTGGTCGGCCGGGTTACCGACGAGCAGAAGAAGGAGTGGCTTCATTACAAGCGCCTCTACGCCGAGCTGGCCAGCGAACGCTACCCTCGGAGCTTCAAACGGATAGGATGATTCATGGCGGAGCGCCCCTTGAGAATCGTGACGGCGGTGGCCGCCTACGACGGCCACGACGCTTCGGTGCTCGCCCTCAACCGGGCGCTCCTCGCCGGTGCGCGCTCCGTGGAGTTGGTCTATCTCGGCTTCAACATGACGGGCGAGCAGATCGCGGCGGCGGCGCTGCAGGAAGGGGCCGACGCGGTGGCGGTCGCCTCCTACAACGGGGGGCACCTGCAGTTCTTCCCGCACCTCATCGAGCGCCTGAGAAGGAACGGGATGGGGCGAACCCTCGTCTTCGGTGGGGGCGGCGGGACGATCCTCCCCGAGGACGCCGCCGCGCTGGAGGAGGCGGGAGTGGAGAAGATCTACCCCCCCGGCTGGTCTCTGGAAGCCATCGCCGCCGACCTCCTCGAGCGCACCGCCACCCGCAGCGCCCCCCTTTCGCCCCCAACCGTCGAGGGCTCTCCCGATCCGGCGACGCTCAGCCGCTTGCTGACGCTGGCCGACGGGGGGGATCTTCCCCAAATGCCCGAAGATGGGTCTCCCCCCGTCGTCGCGGTGGCGGGAGACGGGGGGAGCGGCAAGAGCACCCTCATCGACGAGGTCGTCGGGCGATTTCTCTGCGCCTTCCCCGACCAAAGGATCGCCATCCTCGCCAACGACCCGACAACCCGCTCCGGAGAAGCCCCCTGCGCCTTTCTGGCCGACCGCGTGCGGATGAACAACATCTACGACGAGCGCGTCTGGCTGCGCAGCGTCGCCACCGGCGCCCCCTTCGCCCCCCTGAGCCCCGCCCTGCCTCGCCTGCTCCGGGTGCTTCGCGCATCGGGCTTCGACCTGATCGTGGTCGAGACGCCGGGGACGGGGCAGAGCGGCCTCGATACCTCTGCGCTCGGGGCAGACCTCCTCCTCTACGTCAAAACCCGCGAATTCGGCAGCGCCCTGCAACTCGAAAAAGACCAGCTCCTGCGCGACGCCGACGTGGTCGTCCTCAACAAGGCCGACCTTGAAGGGGCCGAAGCTGCCTACGGCGAGATGCGCGCCGTCCTCACCGGCCAGAAAAAGGGGCAGACCCTCATCCCCGTGACCGCCAAGGCCGCCCGGGATCCGGGGATCGATCGCCTCTTCGCCGAGATCTGCCGACGCTCAGGGATGGAAGAGCAGAAAGTGCCCGAGGAGAACGATCTGTTCGGCTATGCCAGGCGCAGCGTCCTGGTGCCGCACCGCAGGCGCACCTATCTCGCCGAGATCGCAGAGAAGGTCCGCGCCTACGACCGCTGGAGCGCCGAACAGGTGGCCCTCGTGCGGGAGGACCCCCGTGACTCCTCCCGTCTCGACCCGGCCGCCGCCCGCCTGCTGGAAGCATGGCCCCGGCAGTGGGAAGATCTCTCCCTTCAGGCGGCCCGCCGCCTCGGAATCGAGCCGTCGGTCGAGACCCCCAACGGCCTGAGGCTCCCCCGGGTCGCCCTCCCCGACCCCAACGACCGGGCCGAGTCGCTGCGCTTCCTGCTGGAGGAGGGGCTCCCCGGCCGCTTCCCCTTCGCCACCGGCATCCACCCCTTCCGGCCTGTGACGGCGGGGGAGACGACGCGACAGTTCGCCGGGCTTCGCGGAGCGCAGGAGACGAACCGGCGTCTTCACTACCTCGCCCGCGGAGTCGCCCGACCGCGCCTCTCCATCGCCTTCGACGGCATCACCCTCTACGGCGCCGACTCGGACGACGACCCCGGAAGCGTCGGCAAGATCGGCGAGGGGGGAGTCGCCATCGACACCTGGGAGGACATGAAGCTCGTCCTGGAGGGGTTTCACATCCCCGACATCAGCACCTCCATGACGATCAACGGGCCGGCCCCCGCGATCCTCGCCATGTACTTCGTCGCCGCCTTCGAGATCGAGCGCGATCGGGCCGAAAAAGAGCAGGGAGCGCCCCTCTCGGCGCAGGCCGCACAAGAGCTGTGGCGCCGCACTCTGGGGGAGCTTCGCGGCACGGTGCAGGCCGACATCCTCAAGGAGGTGCAGGCGCAGAACGAGAGCATCTTCCAGCCCGATTTCGCCATCCGCCTGCTGGGCGACGTGCAGCGCTGGTTCATCGACAACGGGGTGAAGAAATTCTACTCTCTAAGCGTCTCCGGCTACCACATCGGCGAGGCCGGAGCGACGCCGGTGCAGGAGCTCGCCTTCACCCTCGCCAACGGCTTCACCTACGTCGAAAACTTCCTCGCCCGGGGGATGGCAATCGACGATTTCGCTGCGAGCCTCTCGTTTTTCTTCAAAGTCTCCCACGAAGCCGAGTGGCTCGCCTACGGCGCCGTGTGCCGAAAAATCTGGGCCATCGCCCTGCGAGACGTCTACGGCGCAAACGAGCGCTCGCAGCTCTTCAAGTTTCACACCCAGACGTCGGGGCGCGCCCTGCAGGCGCAGGAGTGGGACACCCTCAACCCCGTGCGCCTGACGTATCACGCTCTGCTCGGGCTTCTGGCCAACACCAACTCGCTGCACGTCGACTCGGCCGACGAGCCGATGACGACCCCCGCAGAAAAATGGGTGCGCCAGGCGACGATGATCCCAAACTTCCTGCGAGAGGAGGCCGAAACCTTCGTCATCCAGAACCTCCTCTCGGGCTCCTACGCCTTTCGCGCCCTGATGCGCGAGGTACAGGAGCAGGTCCTCGCGGAGCTCGACCGCATCGACAGCCTCGGCGGCGTCGGCCCAGCCACCGAAATGGGGTATCAGCGGCGCTGCATCGCTGAAAACTCGGCGCGCTACGAGCGCGAGCGGCGACGGAGGTCGAAAAAGCATCCGCAGGAGCCGAAGCGCCGGATCGTCGGCTACAACGTCCACGAGCTCCCCGACGGACACCCCGACAAGTTCCCGCCTGTGGCGGAGCTGGCCCGCCCCGACCCCGCCGATTGGGAGCGCCAGCTCGCCCGCGTCCGGGATTTCAAGTCCCGCCACAACGAAGACGCCCCGGTTTATCTGGCGCGCCTGAAAAAAGCGGCCCTCGACGGGAAGAACGTCTTCGGAGAGCTTCTGGAGACGGTGCGCCACGCCACCCTGGGGCAGATCACCCGGACGCTGGCCGAGGTCGGGGGGAGGTATAGGAAGATGGTGTAGGAAGATGTAGGGGCAGACCCGCGTGTCTGCCCAGCGTGTCTGCAGCCCGGACAGGCCAAGGGCGAACACATGGGTTCGCCCCTACGCCGCAATAATCGGAAGGTGTACAGATGGAAAAACGAGGAACACTACCGGATAAAATCGACCGCCTCGAACCGAAGGTGCGCCGGGGGCTGATCGTCGTCATCACCGGCAACGGCAAGGGGAAGACGACCTCGGCGCTGGGGATGGCGCTTCGCGCCTGCGGCCACGGAATGCGGGTCGGGATCATCCAATTCATGAAGGGGGATCTGTACGCCGGAGAGTGGGACGGAGTCAAGAAGCTGGCGTGCGACATCGAGCTCATCGCCACCGGCAAGGGGTTCTGCGGCATCCAGGGCAACCCCTACCCTCACGCCGAACACCGCGCCAACGCCCAGGACGCCATCGATCTCGCACGCGAAAAGATCGCCGGGGGGAATTACGATCTGCTGATTCTCGACGAGATCAACAACGCCCTCAAGCTCAGGCTCGTCGACCTCGAACAGGTCCTCGAGATCGTGCGCGGCAAGCCGCCGCTCCTCCACCTGATCCTCACCGGCCGCAACGCCCACCCCGAGATCATCGACCTCGCCGACACCGTCAGCGAAGTGCGCGAAATCAAGCACGCCTACCGCAAGGATATCGAGCCCCAGCCGGGGGTGGATTATTGAGATGATCCGCGGATCGGCACCGTTCGAGTCTACATAAATAACAACAGGAGATCCCTGCAATGCGAGAAACAAATGTACAAGCGATCCTGTCCGATTTCGGCGGGGTACTGGCCGAGGAGGGGTTCCGCGAGGGGCTCAAGGAGATTGCCGGGCGTCATGGTCTGGACCCCGAGACGTTCTACCAGTTGGGGAGCGAGGCGGTTTACGAATCCGGCTACGTCACCGGCGCTGGGGACGAGGCCGATTTCTGGGAGATCATGGTCGAGCGGGGCGGCCTGCCGGCCTACGACCCGTCTTGTACCGACGAAATCCTCCGCCGGTTCGTGCTGCGCCCGCGCATGCTGGCGGCGGTGCGGGCGCTGAGGCAGAGGGGCTGCCTCGTCGCCATCCTCAGCGACCAGACGGACTGGCTCGACCGCCTGGATGCCCGCGACCGCTTCTTCGGCTGCTTCGACCGCGTCTACAACAGCTATCACCTGGGCAAGGGGAAACGTGATCCGTCCATCTTCACGGACGTCGTTCTGGATCTCGGCATCGAACCGGCCCAGGCGATCTTCATCGACGACAACTCCGGCCACGTGGAGCGAGCCCGCGCGGCGGGGCTGCAGGCGTTCGTCTTTACCGGCGAGAGGGAGTGCCTGGAGGATCTGAAGCAGCGCCTGGACCTTCCTCTGCTCCCTTGAACGCCAGAGAGGCCGAGCCCCAACCGGGAAGGTGCAGTTCTACACAAACGGCCACCGCGACGCTACAATCTAAGCGCCTCATCCAGGTGCCCCTCGTGTTCAAATATGAATCTGCCAAAGGGCCGGCCCCTTTGCAAAACTGAGGCAATTCTCATATAATGAAGAATAATCCGCAATGGATGCAGAGATGGGCCGCTTTAAGAAGCAGGAAATAAATCGTCGCTGGAGGCAGAGGCATTTCGGCAGCGAAAGAATCTTCCGTGCTGTTTTCGACCAATCCTTCCAGTTCATGGGTCTGCTGACGCCCGATGGAACTCTCGTGGCGGCAAACCGCACCTCCCTCGAGTTCATCCAAAGAGAAGAGGCGGAAGTGCTCGGGATGCCTTTCTGGCTGACTCCCTGGTGGACCCACTCTCCCCAGCAGCAAAAACGACTGCGAGAGGCCGTACGGATGGTTGCGCGGGGGCAGACTGTCCGGTTTGAAACGACCCACCCCGATTCTTCCGGCCGAGTGCATCACGTCGACTTCTCCCTCCGTCCGATCACCGATCACCGAGGGCGGGTTTTTCTTCTTGTTCCCGAAGGACGGGATATTACCGATCGATGGGAAGCTGAGAACAAGATCCGGGAATCGGGGGAAAAATACCGCCTGCTCTTTTCCGCTGAATCTGACGCCATCCTCATCTTCGATGCCGAGAACTTTCAGATCGTCGAGGCCAATGACGCTGCCATTCTCCTTTACGGCTATGGTCGGGACGAGTTCCCCCGGCTGAACTTCACCCGCATCACCGCTGAACCGGAAAAGCTCAGGGAGAGGATCGATAGAGTCTTGGAGGGAAAGCTGAATCTGGTCTTCGTGGTCAAGCATCGACGCAAGGACGGCACGTTTTTCCCGGCGGAAGTTTCACTCGGCGCTTTTCTCTGGAAAGATCGGCCGATGGTCATTCAGATCATCCGGGACATCAGCGAACGTCTCAAGATCGCCGCGATGAAGGACGAGATGCTGTCGGCGGTCAGTCACGAGATGCGAACCCCCCTGACCGCCATGCTCGGATTCACGGAATTCATGCTGGAGAATGAGATGACCCCGGAGCTCATGAGGGAGTACATCAGAATCATCCATAAAGAAAGCGAACGACTGAAGGGGCTCATCGACAATCTGCTCACCTTTCAGAGCCTGCGGGCGGGGTTCGGAATCCAGAGTTTCAGAGCGGTCGAAGTTCAATCGCTTATCCACCATACTGGTCGCCTCTTTGAACACTGCGCCGACCACCGCTTCACACTCTCCGTCCCCGACGATCTGCCGCCGATTCTCGGAGACGAGGAAAGGCTCCTGCAGGCACTGGAAAACCTTGTCTCCAATGCCTGCAAATATTCCCCTGCCGGCAGCGGCATCGAGATCGGAGCAAATTCTTCCGACGGCGCAATCGCCATCTGGGTCCGGGATGAGGGGCCGGGCATCCCGCCGGAAGCGCAGGAGCAGATTTTCGACCGCTTCTTCCGGATCGACAACAAAGACGGCCGGCGCATCGGCAGCACCGGCCTTGGACTCCCCCTGGTGAAGGAAATCGTCAGATTGCATGATGGGCAGGTCTGGGTGGAAAGCGCCCCAGGCCTCGGCAGCACCTTCCTCATGCGCTTTCCCCTCGACAAGGTATGCTGGCTCCACTGAGGAGCAGAAGTACACCCTCCGCCTCACTCCGCCATCTCCAGCAGATGCCTCCGTCCCCTTTTTGTTCTGAGTAAAGTTGTCAAATAAAGGCGTGGAGCAATTTTATTGCACTTTATCGAGACGCACCGCGACATAAACATCTCTTGGTCTTTCAATCTTTTTGCCTGGAAAACTGGAAACCCACATCAGGTTCTTGTTCCTTTGTGAATCGCAAACCATCTGCTATATTGGCTTCATGAACCCGAGAGATCGACTCATTGCCGACCGCTTCAAGAAGCTTCTGCTGGAAAAGATCCGGCCGCTGGAGGTGCGCGTCTTCGGCTCGCGGGCCCGCGGGGACGCCTCCACTGAGTCCGACCTCGATGTGTTGGTGGTGGTCGAACACGCGACCCGGGAAATCGAGAAATTTGTCAGCGACTGTGCCTGGGAAGCGGAGTTTGACGAGGGGGTGGTCGTCGTGCCGATCGTCATGAGAGAAAAGGGGACAGACTAGAGAAAAGGGGACAGATTTATTTTCCTTAAAATAAATCTGTCCCCTTTTTGTTCTTGGCCCTTGAAAACTTCTCGCTTTTCGTTCCCCCGCGATGTGACATGGTAGAAAGCGCCTGGATAATTGATTCGTAACGATCTCGCCACCCCCTCCTCCCAACGATTTCATAAGAGCTTGTCTATTTCGTGAATAATGGAGAGTTGACCCCTCTGTACCCCATGCCGGGCAGCTTGATGCCCGGTCATGGTCTTAGCGCATGTTGGTCTTAGCGCATGTTGGAAGGTGCATTATGGGATGCGCCACCAATATGTGGAGCAGTAGACAGGGAGCTTATTCATTGTTGTCCAAGTACGAGATTCCCACATATCGCGGCCTTCTGAAAATTTAACTTCATCATTCATGAAGTCATATACAGATTTCGTTATCCAAGTAGATTTTTCAGATAGGGTGGTGAGTTTTGCTGCATAATTCGCAGCACGGCCGATCCAAACAAGATCGTTTTCGCCACGGACACCGATTCGGGCTGTACGTAGCCTACTTGTGTCAATCCCGACCACGTGTTTCAGAGTGAAGTTTTTGGATGGATACTGTTCTTTAAGGGCAGGCCTAATAATCTCACACACCGCGTAATTTATTTTGAGGGCGCACCGAACGGCAGTCGTATTTTTAGATACACCCGTAAAGACTGCCATTACTCGGTCCCCATCGTATGCCGTAATAACACCGTTCTCACTTCGTATAACTTCTGCTGCACAGCGTAGGTAGGTTTTATATACTTCGGCGCTGAAACTCCAGTCGTAGTTATCTACCATGTTTGTTGATCCATCTAGGTCTGCGTAGAGAACGGTTGCGGTCTCAAGGTCTTTAGCATGGTTACTATTTAATCGAAGATCTTCTGGTGCTGGTACGCTGGCTGTAGCTTGCACCTCCCATTGTGATGAAAAAGTGGCTTTAACTTCTTTGACTAAGTCGTCTTTTAGACTCATGACATCTCCTTTATCCGTAACCTTCTCGACAAGCTAGTTGTTGGGACCCAGTCGAAGGATGTGATCCCTTAATGCATTACATGCAGGCCCCATTACGGCTGCTGCATCCTTCCCCTTCTCATAGCGATACGGTATCGTGGTGATACCTGCAAGATCGCTTGGGAGTTTTACTCCCTCGTCCCGTGGTTCCATTAGGATTGCGCGTTCTTTGCCTAAGCGACCCATGAATAAACCAAGCTCAAAGATAACATTGTCTCGTGGCGCAGGCCATGTTTTCCCTCTGGATTCGGTCAAGTCGTCTGAATGAGCAATAGCAATTGCAAAATCAGAACTATCAATCTCATCCTCAAGGCTCTGTAATGTGTAGTTCGCTACCTTGAACACACCGTCAGTCCACAACACAGTGGTGAAAGGATCATAAGCAAATGCATTTTGAATGATTCGTGCTACTGCAAGTGATTCTGCTGAGGAAATTATGAAGACCCGTATTTTGTCCCGGATCACATTGACCAAGGCATTTCGCTGCAGCAGCCTGCGTGAGAGTTCTTTAGCAAGGCAGCGGCAAATCTCAGGATAGCGGCTGCCATAGGCAGCCAACTCTGCCTCGGACAATCTAGCAACCACACCCTCTTCTGTGGCAACTACGCTTGCAGCTCTCTTTTGCGTCGGCTCTATTGCCGCCATTTCTCCAACATGATCATTCGTGATACGTCTTCCCACCGTGCGACCGTTAACGATTATGTCTACGGCCCCAGCAAGGATAAAATAAACATCATTATCAGTTCCGCCTTGCTCTATAAGCACCTCTCCCGGATGAATGGATCGCAACTCAACACTATCGGCGAGAGACTCAGCCAACTTTCGGTTACCTCCAACCATTTTCTGACTGAACAAGGCTTCTACTCGTAGCCGTTTCCCTGCATCACCCTCAAATCGTTTAATCATGACTCTCTCTGGTCCTCGATTCTGATGATATTTGTTTTGTCTTCCAACTCGTTATTAACCGGTTAGTAGGGGAAGGATAGGGCTCAACTCTCCATCCTTCACGATTTGACCCGCTCCCCTGATCCTCGCCCACTAACTCCATATTTCCTGAATAATGGAGAGTTGACCCCTATGTCATTCCCCAACAATTTCATAAGAGCTTGTCAATTTCATGAATAATGGAGAGTTGACCCCTCTGTTTTACATATGACTTTGCCAGCGACAGACTTGACGCAGTAAGCAATGGTTTTCTTATGGACGTCCAACCCGATGTAGTGAATACTTTCCATGGGAGCCTCCTTGTGGGTCTGACTTGGGGCGATGATTTATTCGACCCCGCTCGCTCATTAATATTATGAGCTGTCCGCCACCTGGAGGCTTCCTCTTAGCCTACTTTTTCATTCAAACAGATTTATTTTTCCGAAAATAAATCTGTCCCCTTTTTGTTCCTTGACAACAAATAGGAATGGAGTGTGTGCAGCTGCTCCTTGGAACAGCCGCACCCCCCAGAGAAAATAGTGGAACTTGCTATTCCTCTTTTAGAATGGATTCTAAACTGTAATCCTTTGTCGTCTTCAGACATTGCTTATAAAGAGCAAACCAATACTTCCTGTCCATTTTTTGCTCTTTTGAAGCACCTTCCCAGCCAGAAATGTGGTGCATGAGTTCCAATGCAACCCTTTCTTTTGAATCTGGCTGAATTTTTACTGGACTGGTTACTTTGATTTCGTCGGTTGCCATTTGATTGCCTCCTTTTTATTAGTGTGGACTAACCGGTCGCAATAAGCGGTGGCAACGTGTTGGTTCGACCTCATAGAATGCATTCGTGAATCACACCTGTATTTTCCATCCGCTTTGATTATCTGGTTGGAATGACTTTCAATTTATTTAGTTCCCAAGCCAAACGTTTTGGATCATTTTCGAATGAAATTCCTTGCCCTTTGCAGTAATGTTACCAATATTTTTACGTCCACATTCAGTTACTAAAGTGACTTTTGAATTGGTCCTGTCTCGGAAATCAATTGAACCAAATATCGTTCCGTAACCGTACATGTCGTTTAAAGGACGACATTTGATCTGATGCAACTTGGGCTCTAAAATTATTTTCTCTATCATTTCAAAAACATATGGATCGGAAAATATCTGACCGGCGACGCTCCCGAAAGTGACTAATTGAATTGAGTATAGAGGTGGCCGATTTGAGTATTCGAGTTTTCCTACGATATTGTCATTTTCATTGATAGTTACAGCAATTTTTATACTGTAGTCCTTATCGTCATATAATTCGGATTCGGCTCTGGCTTGGACCGGGAAAATAAAAAGGAATACAAATACGCCTATTAGTGCATTTCTAATTTTCATCTTATCCTCCCAACGTCACAAGGCGCACCGGCGAGCGTAGCGAAGACCGAGTGCCGCCGCTGGTTAGCAAATTCGCTCACCAACTATCCATTTTATTGAACAATTCTCTATATTTATTATGCATTTCCTGTTGCCACTTACTGCTCCACCGCCAATCTTCAGGCATAGGCTCCAAATCAGGGCACCCTTTGCAGTGAGAGCCTTTGAAGCCAAATTCTGGAATGGGTGATTCGTATAGATCATCTAAGCTCCAGCCGCCGACAGTAAACCCTTTTTTGAGGCAGTGCAGGTACTTCATAGCAGCAGACGGCAGACCGACCATTCTGGCAGGAACTCCTTGTGCGCTCGAAGGAACAAACAGCAGATGTCGGCAGTTTTTCAAAGCTCGCTCTGGATTATAATCCTTAAGACCTTGGGCAATGATCCTACCAAATTCATCTTCAGAATCGTCTACGTTAATGCCGAGTGCTTTGGCTCTTTCCTTAAAGTATTTGATTTCCTCTTCAGGGGAGAGTTCTTCTGCTTCATCGTCCTTTCGACTCTTAATCTCATCAAGTTTCTTGAGAACTGCACTCTTAATATCTAAATCAATGATTTTGTCTGCCAAGATCAAGCACTCTTTGATGTTGCCATCTACCGAATCTGACTTATGCGCAAGAGATGCCTTTAGAACGATCAGTCCAGGGAAATAGCTCTGCTCATCAATACTTGAGGCTACCTCAAGAGCAATCCCTAAACAAAACTCTGCCCATTCAATAACAAGTGATGCTTGCTCTTCTAGACCTTCTTTATGAAGTCGTTTTGCAAACAGAGAAATCAGAGGCAATACTCTTGGGATGATGTCGGGTAAAATTGTGAAGTAGCCACGGGTAATGAATCGGTTTACAACGCGGATTGTTTTATCCACCTCTCTTGCAGTTCGGAAAGCAATTTTCGTCCTTGATGCGGATACAACCCAACTTGCAATTGGATCACTTTTCGTATGTTCAGTAGTAATATAGAAATGGTAATCTTGCTCGACAAAGAGCCTTAGCCTTAGACTCAGCAAGAGCAATATTGATAAAAGCTTGAGATGAATTGGGGTTGAACGTGGTCTCGCTAGACCGATCAAGTACAAATATAAATCAAAGTTTGCTGCCCTATGTTCATCAGATTGAAATTCATGGCAACGAAGATGTACCTTTTCGAGATAAAATGCCGCGCAAAACCTTTCGTTAACTGTCTCAGATGGTGAAATCAGTATTTCATGTGATTGCTTGTATAGATCTCCGAAGTTTTCTTCTTTGTACAGGCGTTGAAACTTGTCGACTCTAAGCTGAAAAACTATTTTTTTAGCATGTAACATCAATTCTTCTAGCGATTTCTCTGAATGTGATTGGAGCATGTCTTTTACTGGTTGAGACAATCTTTTGATCGCATGCAACCTTAGCCAGTCCATGTTCTTTTCTACATCTTTAATAATGATTTGTGTGTTTCCAGAAAGTTGACGATTTGCATCCAAGTGAACCGAAAGTGAAGCTTGTCCCTTTGCCACTGCAGATTCGAGAGCGGTTGACAATTTTTCGTCGCCTTGGAGTGTACGCCAATATAAATTTTCAGTTGTTACATCTACAACAACCAAAATTATTGGAACCTCAATTTGTTTCATGTAGTACAACAGTTTATCGCATCTTATGTTAAACGAAACTGTTCTACCTTCTTCTATTATCGAGACGGATTCCTGCCCTTTGATTTGGGCTTTAAAGATAAAGCCGGTAGCGTGGTCTTGTTCGTCGACTAATTCGATCTCACCATCAATTCCATAATCTTCTTGATCTTCTTGGGGTCGATATGCCCAATTTGCAGGAATTGCATTCTGAAAAATTCGCCCTGCTCTTCTGCCGATTTCTTTAGCGTTCATATTAGAGTCCACTTTTATTCGGTTGTTTGCTAACGCCGAGCGTGAACCGCGGCTGCGACGCAGCCGTCGCGCTCCACGCTCTTGTTATGCCTTACAGGCCAAGACCTTGCGCCCAGACCACTTTCTCCCCGGCCGGCAAACCGATTCTGATATTGTCGCTATAGAACAGGGACATAGCGCCACCGACCGAGGATGCAGGGCTGTTCTTCATAAGCGCTGCAATGACAGCATCAGGGGACTCAAGCGGCAGAGGCTCTTCGTTTCTCCACAGCTCAGTGCCTTCTTTAGTGTGCCCATAGATCATCTCTCCGCCCTTGAATAGGTTTCTAAGCGTGTTCCACTCGTAGGACACAACTCCTTGCGGAAACAGACAAAAATCAAAATTCGGGATGTTGTGCACCAAAAGGAACGCCGAGTTTTCCCCGGAAGCGCCGGCTATTCCTCTCGATACGAGCGCATCTTTGAGAGTGCCTGAGTCCATGGCCAGCTTCGCATCCCCTATCTGTCTCGCTCCATACATAAGCTTCCCCGAGAGAACATGCTCAAGATCACCTTGCAAATAAGCTTTGCCACCAATCCTAATATATTTCACCTGGATAAAGTAATACCAAGACCTTTGAGTATCCTCAACAATAAGATCAACGTCCGGCTTTAACGCAACATCTTCTATTTCGTGTGCCAATATACCCGGATGGACACGATACGAGTCTCTCATTTCTTCTCGCGCGAAATACCCATACAGATAGTCTTTCTCGAAGAAGTCACCGAGAAAGGAATTAAGTTGGTTTTCCGAAAGTTCGTTGGCGATATCGCTAAGCACAGACCGTAGTTGTATCGTCAGTGTCGGGGCGACGACTGCAACGCCAAGGCGCGAAAATGCAAAAATCCTGTCGGGCTGGGAGTATCCAGCCACCACTCTTTCTAACGTCGAAACATGCTCCCGCGAGATTCCGCATACCTGTAGAAGCGAGTGCGGTGCGCACTCCATGTCGTTTTTTAGTTGGCACCACAGGCACAGAGCCACCAACTCGGATAGCCTACTCACCCACGACATGGACTCCAGGCGCTGGAGCTTTTTAGAAACTCCCTCAGCTGGTATTGAAAAAATCTTATCTCGAAAAAGCTTTCCGAACAGTTTAACCATCCCTGGAAACATCGGCGACTTATCAGAACCCTTCGGGAGATAGTCTATGCAAGCAATGCTTGCTGCCGAGCTACTGGCCTCCCAGTAATTGGCGAACCACTTTCTGTGAAGCTCCTCGATAGCACTACTGTCCGCGGGCCTCACCAAAAAGTCAGATCCTGAGGCAGAAACGCTTCCCACTTCAGTCAAGGCCAAGAACAAGGCTTCGCTAAGAGCGTAGAATTGCACAAATTCCGAGAGGTTATTCGCGTCAAACCGCCTGCCGGCGCACTGCGCAATACCAAAAGACTCGAGCATCCTGTCGATTTGTATATTGACAGAGTCACAGACCTTCGCGCACAACCCAACGTCGACCTGCGCGTTCGTCCCAGATAGACGCGCGATTTCGAACTTGAGGGGCGAAGCTCCAGACAAATAATCCTCTTCACTAAACTTCGCGCTATGACGCAGCGCTTGTGCTACGCCACTTACTTTCGGAAACAGTCGTCGCCTTTGTTGGTTATAAGATTGGGCGAGCGCTACGAGCCCTGCTTTGTTCGCTAGCTGATCACACCCAAATGTCCGAGTAAGGTATGTCTCTGGATCAAAATCTAGCGGAGACTCAAGAAGGACCTTTAGTGCTCGCAAAGGGCCATTTCCCATCGAATACCATCTCACTCCACCACCTCCATGAGGCATAACGGTTGGCGTGACCTGCGCGGCGGGTTTTTGCCGCGTCAGAGTCGACGCCATGGTTATGTAATGGTCATTGCTTCATTTGAGCAGCACAGACTTCGCGGGCCTGTATGGTTTTATCAAAGGCACTCCGCTGTTCTTCGGATAGTTGCTCGTAACCTACCTCCTCCCTGGAAAGGGTCACAGCCAGAGCGTATTGAGTCATATTCACTGGCATAGGGAGTTCACTCCCGAGGCAGGTACAAAATTCTTCGTGTGGGAACGCTCGCATGCACTGAATAGTCTTACGTCGTGCTTCTCGCTCAATTCGCTCCCAAAGACTACCCTCTAACAGGAATTCTTCAGTTTGAAGCTCTTGGAGGAATTTCGGGCCGCCTTCGCTGGAGAGCACTGGCGAAGAGAAACCGACTAACAGAATTAGAATGACTAGAATTCGCATATTGTTCCCTCCTATACATAACGTTTGGCGTGACCTGCGCGGCAGCCTTTTGCCGCGTCAGAGTCGACGCCATTGTTAGCAATCTAAACGGAGGAGCCAATGATGACTTTCTCTGCCACGAACTTTACCAAGGGTACTTCTTTCCTGATTGCCGCCTCAGCAGCACGAGTAGGTACGAAGTTTTCTTGGCGATTGTACCGGTCGGAGGAATGAACAAGGGCATTGCGGATTAACTTTATGCGACGCGCCACATTCCCAATGACGTGCCCGGCTGTGGCCCTGACTTCGTTGTCTTCACCAAATAACTTTTTCTTCTTCGTAAACCATTTGTCTGCAAGGTGTTCCTCGTAGGCGCCGATGAAACCGATAAGCTCACCTTCGTCAACGTGCTTTGTGAGAACAAGCCTGAGCATTTCGGTCTCGTCCGACTCGCGCTTGTGACTAAGTGTGGCCTGGATCAGCTTATCCAGTTGCCGCGGTTTAGTATTGAATAAGGGGTCGTGCAGAACGCCGGAGAGTTTCCTGTAGAGCTCCTCATCTGAGACTGCGAGGAAAAAATACTCTAGGACTTGGTAGAAAGATAGGAACTGATTCACAGGGTCATCCACTGCCATGCCCCGTTGGTAGAATCGAGCAACATCCCTGTTGATTCGAGATTTCGGAAGCGGGAGGTCACTTCCATTATCCATCTCCTCATACCTAAACTGATTGCCAATTGCCTGCCGTCTTGGAAGCTCCTCTTCCAGTACAATGGAGTAACCCTTGAGATAGGCAAGGTTAAATAAACACCCCTCGATCAATTCGAGGGCTTTTTTCGCAGCGCTCTCCGCGCTCGATTCTCGCAGGCCAATAACTTTGATTGTGGTTGGCGCATAGAGATAGTCCCCAAGGTCTCGGCTGTCGCGTTCACGCGGGCGGCCGACACGCATGCGATCGAGCGTACGCATTATAAAGTACTCATGAAATCGAAAAAAGTTTTTAAAGTCTGAACTTGCATCGCTGATCTCTACCATCAACTGATCCGAAGCGGGATCGCCGAAGAGGATACGTTGGGCTAGACGTGCGCCAATGGGCGGCGAAAAGCGATTTGCACTTGTTATCATCTGCTCGTAATGCGTGGGGCTGGCAAGGCATGCCTCGAACGGCTCGTTTTTATAGCTCGCTTGTCGGGTAAGGAAATCCAAGTACCCATTTAGATCGCCTGCGGCGACCCTTACTTGGTTGCCGTTGCGAAGCCTGAAAAACAGCTCTTCATGGTGTTCGTCCGCTAGCTCAAACCAATGTCGGGTGTACTCACTCTTGAACTTCTCTTTCACTTCATCGAGAGTCATTTAATCCTCCAAAATTGCTAACTAAGATTATACGGTCTGTATAAAACGATAAAAAAAGCCTTTGAGTCTGTATAAGAAAATGGCGCGCACCGGCGACACTCCCAGGAAACCCTTTTATTTCAAGCGATTTGTTGAATACTAGCGAAACGGCGGCATTTACTTATACAGACTGTATAAACCGACATGTTTGACGACCCCTGCTTTTCCTGCAGCCTCCTTGACCGCCCTCTGAAGTCTTTTCGGTTCGACGGCTGTAATGCCCGGCACGAAGAGCCCCTCGCAACTGGTCGAGCAGCTTCGGCTCCCCACCCCTGGGATTCTTTGATTCCCCCTCCTTGTCGATCATCGTCCCTCCTGATGCTGCACTGCAAAAAAACACAAAAGCCGCCGGACCGTTCTGTGACGGCTCGGCGGCTTTTTTATATTCTCTTCGACTCTGTCCGGTGAAAAAGCATCCCCCCTGCCTTCCCCTAGAAGTTTAATGCGGACACAATATCGGTTTCTAATCCGTCAGTCAAATGAAACCACGCCCACTCTGACAGATCAGAGAAAAATCCGGTAATCGACATTGAGCACCTGCGCCAGTCTGCGCGCCATCTCCTTACCGATCGTCCGTTTGCCGTGCTCCATCTCCGAAATGTGCCGCTGGGGGATGCCGGTGCGATGGGCAAGTTCCACCTGGGTGAGCCCCTACTTCATCCTCGATCCCCGCAGCGCAGCACCCCCGGGATTCGCCCGCCCGCTCTCGAGGGAGCCATATGCCTGATTCGTATCCGCGTGACGCATCCTGTCTTCCGGATATTCTTCTGTGTTACTCCGCCCACGCCAGGAGATGGCTCCTGAGCGAGGCGTAGAGCGAATCGAAGAGCCTGCGGTCCGCCATGCTCTTCACCAGTCCGAAGGCGCCCTCCTCCATCGCGACGATGAACACCGCCAGCTGCCGGGTATCGGCGCTTTTCTTCAGATATCCCCCCTCTTGGGCCTTCTTCAGATAGCGCTCGGTTTCATCGATCCACAGCGTCATCACGGCCCGGACCTTCTCCCTGAAGACGGGATCGACCGCGGACATCTCCTGGGCCAGGTTGTTCAGTGGGCAGCCTCGCGCGAGATCGCACTCCTCCATCTCCTCGCTGAGAATCCTGAACCGCTTCAGTATCCCCTGGATCGGGTTTCTGTAGGCTGAGAGCGGCCGGATCCAGCGGTCGAGAATCATCTCCCGCAGGACTTCATCCACGAGGGCGTAACCCAGCTCGCTCTTGGTGGCGAAATGGTGAAAAAAGGCCCCCTTCGTCACCTCGGTCCGGCGGATGATCTGATCGATGCTCACCCCCTGGAAGCCGTGGTGGTAGATCTCGCGAAAAGCCACCTCCAGGATGTGGGCTCTCGTCTTCTCCGGGTCTCTCGTTCTTTTTCGGCCTGCTGTCTCCATGCTCGAATCATATACCATCCAGTATTTATTTCCAATAATCCAAATCGAAATTAGCCGTCGACAACGATTTGACAACATACTGAATGGTATTATCATGGAACTATGCAACCCCGACTACCGGCCCAGAAGGAGAATTCAGATGAAGGACGACGAACTGGTCATCGTGCGCACCTTCGACGCCCCCCGCGATCTGGTCTGGAAGATGTGGACCGATCCCGAGCGCGCCATGCGCTGGTGGGGGCCGAAGGGCTTCACGACACCTTTCTGCACCATAGATCTGCGCGTGGGGGGCGCCTATCACAACTGCATGCGCTCGCCCGAGGGGAAGGACTACTGGAGCACGGGCGTCTACCGCGAAATCTTTCCGCAGGAGAAGATCGTCTGCACCGATTCGTTCGCCGACGAAGCGGGCAACGTCGTCGCGGCCACCCACTACGGCATGAGCGCCGACTTTCCCCCGGAGATGCTGGTGACGGTGACGTTCGAAGAAGATGAAGACAGGACGAAGCTCACTCTGAGGCACGCCGGCCTCCCGCCCGGAAAGGACCTCGAGGATTGCCGAACCGGCTGGAACGAATCGTTCGACAAACTCGCCGAAGTGCTGGCGAACGACTGAGTTGAACGGAGTCGAAAAGGAGATTAACTGTCAATGTCGGCAATTCGAGCGGACCGGTTTCCTGGGCCTGCGAGGAGAGCAGCAATGAGACAACTCTATCCCGACCTGTGGCAGTCGGCCACGGAGCACATCGTGCCTGAACTTCCCGAAGCGATCTCGAACGCCTACCTTCTCGTCCGGGACGAGGGAAACATCCTGTTCTACAACACCGGACGCGAGGCCGTAGGTCCCATCGCCGATGCGGACGACCTCCGGCAGATCCGGGAGTTGGGGGGTATCACCCGTCAGTATCTGGGGCACTTCCATGAAGCCAGCCCATCCACCGCGCGCATCAGGGAGATATTCGGCGCAAAGCTGTGCTGCCATTCCCTCGAGGCAGGTCCCGTAAGGGACGCGTCCGGGGTGGCGGCGGATATAACTTTTGACCGGCGCGAGACGCACCTGGAAGCCATCGAGGTCATCCCCGCCCCCGGGCACACTCCCGGAAGTGCTTGCTATCTCAACAGATCACCCCATGGGAAGAGCTACCTCTTTACCGGCGATACCATCTATCTCGATCATGGCGCTCTGGCCGGCGGATACAGCCCGGGCAAGAGCAACAAGTCAGACCTGAAAGAGAGCATCGAGGTGCTGCGCACCCTGGAACCGGATGTCGTCTTTGTCGCTGGAGCCGTCGGTACGACGACGTTCAAAGAGGTCTCCCGGGCCGAGTGGCAATCGGCGACGGATGAAATCCTTCGCAGATTGTCGTGATGCAAACACCCCAAACCGAACACAGGAGACAGCCATGCTGATCGAACCCTACCTGTCCTTCGAAGGTCGCTGCGACGAGGCGATCGAGTTCTACCGCAGTGCTCTCGGCGCCGAAGTGACGATGCTCATGCGATTCAAGGAAAGCCCCGATCCCGGGATGTGCACGGCCGACAATAAGGAGAAGGTGATGCACGCAGAACTGCGCATCGGCGAGACCACCATCATGGCTTCCGATGGCCGCTGCCAGGGTCCTCCGAACTTCCAGGGCTTTTCGCTCTCCATTTCGGTCGCGCACGAAGCCGAAGCCGAGCGCCTCTTTACGGCGCTTTCAGAGGGTGGAAAGGTGGAGATGCCCCTGGCCAGGACCTTCTGGTCCCCCCTCTTCGGCATGGTTGCGGATCGCTTCGGGGTTTCATGGTTGATCAACGTGACGGAATGAAAGGAGAACCAAAATGGAAAGACTCCATTTTTCAGTCGTTATCGACGCACCGAAAGAAAAGGTCTGGAATACGATGCTCGAGGATGAGACCTACCGGATCTGGACGGAAGAATTTTGTCCGGGCTCACACTATGTCGGAGACTGGAATGAGGGAAGCAAGATTCTCTTCCTCGGCCCGGGGGAAAACGGCGAGATGGGGGGCATGGTGAGCCGGATCAAGGAAAACAGGCCGTTCGAGTACCTCTCCATCGAACACATCGGATGCGTACAGGACGGAAAAGAAGACACCTCCAGCGAAGAGGTGAAAAACTGGGCCGGCGCGCATGAGAACTACACGTTCAGGGACCTCGGCGGCAGAACCGAAGTGCTGGTAGAAATGGACAGCGTGGAGGAATACCGCGAGATGTTCGAGAAAACCTGGCCGAAGGCGCTGGAGAAGCTCAAGGAGACGGCGGAGAGTTGAAGGACGGGCCGGTGGACACCTATTCGGTTTCAGCCAGGATATGTTCGAGGTAACTAGTGGATGGTTTCAAAATGCGCCTCTTGGAGAATCCGCTCTTTCAGTATAGGGCTGACCGATTCGACGGTCAGCACGTCGACTCTGCGACCGAAAAGATTCTCCAGAAGTTCAGCCACTTCAAAGAAATTATCATAATTTTTCTCACCCGGCCGAAACTCCACCAGAAAGTCAAAGTCGCTCTCCGGCTTCACTTCCCCACGCGCGGCTGAACCAAACAGACCGATCCGACTCACGCCAAAGCGCGACAATTCACCGTTATGTTCGGCAATGATCCGGAAAATTTCGGTCGACGTCAAAAGAAAGACCCTCACGAGAAATGAGCTTTGAATGAAAAATAGCGGATATTCAAAGGATCGGCAACCGGAAAGAGCTGTTTTGACAGGGAGTGAATCCTTTCTATACTTCTGTTTAATAAGAGCACGCCTGAGGGAGAAGGACCCGAGAAATGGAATTCGATCTCACCCAAGAACAAGCCGCTCTGCAACTCCGAGCGCGGGAATTCGCCGAGGCGGAGCTCCTCCCAGGCGCCGACCGGCGCGACCGCAGCGGGGAATTCCCCGCCGAAGCCGTCCGCAAGATGGGGGAGCTCGGGTTCATGGGGCTCGTCTTCCCTCCCGAGCTCGGCGGCGAAGGGCGTGACTTTCTGAGCTACACGCTGGTGGTGGAGGAGTTGGCGCGCTGCGACGCGGCCGCCGCCATCACCCTTCTGGCCCACAACCTGTGCGCTTCGCACATTTTCACCTTCGGCACCGAGGAGCAAAAGCGCGCTTTCCTCCCCGCGCTGCTCAGCGGAGAAGTCCTCGGCGCCTGGGCTCTCACCGAGCCGACGGGGGGGAGCGACGCGGCGGCACTCAAGGCTGAGGCGGTCCCCGCCGACGGCGGATGGCGGCTGACGGGGAACAAGTACTTCATCACCAACGGCTCGCGAGCGGGCACCCTCGTCGTCATGGCGACGACCGATCCGTCCAGAAAATCAAAGGGGATCTGCGCCTTCATCGTCGCCGGAGACTCACCCGGGCTCAAACGCGGCAAGAACATCGACAAGCTCGGCTTCCAGGCGAGCGACACCACCGCTCTCATGCTCAAGGGCGTCTTCGTCCCTTCGGAGCGGCTGTTGGGAGAGGCCGGAAGCGGATTCTCGCAGGCGATGCGGATGCTCGACGCGGGGCGCATCGGGCTCGCGGCCATGGCCGTCGGCATCGCCAGGGGAGCTCTGGAGGGGAGCCTCGCCTACGCCCGAAGACGCCAGGCCTTCGGCAAACCCATCGCCCGATTCCAGGCGATCCAGGGGATGCTCGCCGACATGGCCACCGAGATCGACGCCGCGCGGCTGCTGCTGCGCCGGGCGACGGCCCTCAAGGAGGCGGGACGCCCCTTCGGCAAGGAGGCCGCCATGGCCAAGCTCTTCGCTTCGGAGGCCGCCATGCGCGCCGCCACCAAGGCGGTGCAGATCCATGGCGGATACGGCTACACCCGGGCCTACCCGGTGGAGCGCTACTTTCGCGAGGCGAAGCTGTGCGAGATCGGCGAAGGGACGTCGGAGATCCAGCGCCTCGTCATCGCGCGGGAGCTTTTGAGGTAGAGGGCGCCAGCCCTTTTTCCATGCCTGCAGAATTGCAGGTCATCTTCGAAAGGACAAATCGATGCGTCCGGTCTACATGATTTCCGGCGGGATCACAAAATTTGCCAAAGCCAACCCTGAGAAGGATTTCCGGCTCATGGTGAAGGAGGCCTTCGACTACGCCATGGCGGACGTCCCCGCCCTCGACCGCAGCCAGATCGACGGGAGCGTCTGCTCCTACTTCTCCGACCACTTCACCCGCCAGCTCAAGGCCGGCGCCATGGTGCAGGACTATCTGGGGCTGTGCGCCAAGCCGTCGCGCCGCGTCGAGGGGGGCGGCGCCACCGGCGGGCTCTCCTTCCAGTCGGGTTGGGAGGCGGTCGCCTCTGGGCGCATGGACATCTGCCTCGTCATGGGTTTCGAGACGATGAGCCGGGTGAACACCTGGAAGGGGAACGAGTTCATCGCGCTGGCCTCGGACACCAATTTCGACTTCCCGGTAGGCGGATTCTACACCGGCTACTACGCCATGATGGTGCGGCGCCACATGCACGAGTTCGGCACCACCGTCGAGCAGATGGCCAAGGTAGCCGTGAAGAACCACGCCAACGCCATGCACAATCCCTACGCCCAGAGCCCGGCGCGCCTCACCATCGACGATGTACGCTCGGCCCCCATGGTCGCCACGCCGCTGACGATTCTCGACTGTTGCCAGATGTCCGACGGCGCCGCGGTGACGATCCTCGCCTCCGAGGAAGCGGCGAGCCGCCTCGGCGCAGCCGCGGTGCGCATCAGCGGCGTCGGCAGCGGCACCGACGCCATGCGCATGGCCGACCGCCCCCACGCCAAGGTGCCGTTGCTTCCCCACGAGAGCAAGGCGGACTACGCCGATCTCAAGTATCCAGGGGTTCACTCCTTCCGCGGGGGGCGCAGCGCGGCGGCCCTCGCCTACCGCATGGCGGGGATCAGCGACCCGCTGCGTGAGCTCGACTTCGTGGAACTGCACGACGCCTACACCTCCTCGGAGATCCAGACGTACGAGGACTTGGGGCTGTGCCGCTACGGCGAAGGGGGGAGCTTCGTCGACGCGGGCGCCCCCTTCATGCCGAACATCGACTACGGGCTGGAATTTTCAGGCGAGGATCGCTGGCCGCGCATCCCGGTGAACCCCTCCGGCGGGCTCCTCGCCTGCGGCCACCCCGTGGGCGCCACCGGACTGATGCAGGCGATCTTCGCCTTCTGGCAGCTTCAGGGGACGATCGAGAAGCATCTGGGAGACGCCGTCCTTCAGCTCCCCGACCCGAAGCGGGGGCTGATCCACAGCCACGCTGGAACCGGGACGTACATCACGGTGTCGATTCTGGAGAGGGCGTGACGTAGGGGCAGGATCACCACCCTGCCCCCTGCCCATCCGCGAAGAAGGCGGCGAAACGCCGCCCCTACAGGAGCCGCCATGAGCAAAAAGATCAAGCTGCCCGAAACCGAAGACGGCACCATCCTCTTCAACCTCGATCCGATCATCATCAAGCACCACTACGAGATCGAGTACCTGCACTCCTACGCCCAGGATTCCCCCTTCTTCGCCGGGCTGGCGAAGGGGAAACTGCTCGGAAGCCGCTGCGACGCCTGCGATTACACCTACGCCACGCCGCGCAGCCACTGCATGGAGTGCGGCGGCGCGACGAAGTGGGTCGAGCTCCCCCTGCAGGGGCGGATCCACACCTTCACCACCTGCCATTTCGGCGGGGAGGCCTTCCTCAAGGAAACCCCCTTCACCCTCATCCTCGTCGAGTTCGACGGGGTCGACACCCTCTTTCTTTCGCGCCTGATCGGGGCCGAGCCGGAGGAGGCCGCCATCGGCATGGCGGTGCGGGCGCGCTTCGTGCGCAACAGCAAATTCAAGCCGACGGACGTCTATTTCGTGCCCGCCTGATGCGCAGATAGAGAACCCACCCCGAGGCGGCCATCCAGAGGACACCGGCGGCGATGAGGAGCTGATACGCGGTGGCGTAGTGCCCCTGCCCGACATGAATGACGGCGAGAAAGCGGTACCAGGCGCTCAGCGGCGCGGCAGCCTCGCCTTCGCCCGCCACCATCTGCAGCCTCGAAAGCCGCAGGAGCACCCCGCTGAGCGCCTGAAGAACGAGAAAGGGCGCAAGGACGATGCCGACATAGCGGTGGATCGCATTGAGCCGCACCATCCCCAGCGCCTTCGTCATGCGCGAAAAAACCGACCTCTCCTCACCCGAGCCGCTCACCCCTCCCCCCCCTCAATCCTTCAATTCCTCAAGATCCCGGTACAGCTCGAGCGCTTCGGGGTTGGCGAGCGCATCGCGGTTCTTCACCGGCTCGCCGTGAATGACGTTTCGCACCGCCAGCTCGACCTTCTTCATGTTGATGGTATAGGGGATGTCGGCGACGGCGACGATCTTCGCCGGGACGTGGCGCGGCGAGAGGTTCTCACGGATGGTGCGGCGGATTTCCTCCCGAAGATCGTCGGTGAGCGGCGCCCCCCCGGCGAGCTTCACGAAGAGGACGACACGCTCGTCCCCCCGCAGGCGCTGCCCCACGGCGAGGCTGTCCGATACTCCGGGAACGGCCTCCACCAGCCGGTAGATCTCGGCGGTCCCCAGGCGCTGTCT
>JBJHBH010000015.1:0-48916 GCA_050485365.1 Desulfuromonadales bacterium
GATGATCAACCACGGCATCACCACCGGCGCCCTGTTTATCCTCATCGGCATCATCTACGAGCGCACCCACAGCCGCGAGATCAGCGTCAACTCGGCCCTCGGGGCGATGATGCCCCTCTACGTCCTCTTCCTGGGGATCTTTTCGCTCTCCTCCTTCGGCTTTCCCGGGACGAACAGCTTCGTCAGCGAATTTCTGGTGCTGATCGCCGCCTTCGCGAAATATCCGCTGGTGGGGGCCATCGCCATCCCCGGCGCGATCCTGGCCGCCGCCTACATGCTTCGCCTGCTGCAGAAGATGGTCTGGGACAAATCGGACGGCCACGCCCATCACGGCCACGACGACGAGGGGCACCACGGCGGCGACAGACGCCACCTCTACGATCTCAACTTCCGCGAAGGGGGGACCCTGGTCTTTCTCGCCGTCTTCGTCTTCTGGATCGGCTTCTACCCGGCGCCCCTTCTCGACATGATGGACGCAAGCGTTACGCACCTCATCGGCCAGATCGAGGCGGGCAGTCTGCTGGAGGGGACCTCCCATCCGCTGCAGGCCCTCGGCGCCGACGCCGCCTCAGCCGACCTTCAACCCACGCACCCCTTCTAGACCGGGATTTCGTATGCCAATCGCTCTATTCCTTCCCGAGCTCATCCTCATCGCGCTGGCGCTCTTTTGCTTCTTCGCCTCCTTGGGGCGCCCGAGCGCCGGTCTGATCCAGGGCGCCGTCATCGTCTTCGTCGCCGGCGCCGCCCTGGCCGCCGCCACGACCTTCGGGCAGGAAGGGTACCTCTTCTACGAGGCCTACCGCATCGACCCTCTTTCGCAGCTCTTCAAGGTCATCCTCTGCGTCGGCCTTCTGCTCGTCGCCTGGTCCGGCCCCGGGCTCAAGGGGATCGACCAGACCCTTCGCCCCGAATACTACATGTTTCTCACCATCAGCACCCTCGGGCTCGTGATGATGAGCAGCGCGGTCGAGCTTCTGACGATCATTCTGGCGCTGGAGATCGCCTCCTACGCCATGGTCGTCGCCATCCCCCTGCGCAGCGAGAACGCCACCCGCACCCAGTTCGAGGCCGCGATCAAGTACATCCTCTTCGGCGCCGCGGCCACGGGGCTGACCCTCTTCGGCATGAGCTACGTCTTCGGGATGACGGGGACGACCTATCTCGTCGAGATCGCTCCCTTGCTGCCGGAGATGATCGCCACGCAGCCCCTGGCGATCCCCGCGATGATCCTCTTGCTGTGCGGCTTCTTCTACAAGCTCGCCCTCTTCCCCCTGCATTTCTGGACGCCCGACGTCTACGAGGGGGCGGCCAACGAGACGACGGGCTTTCTCGCCACCCTTCCCAAAGTCGGCGCCGTCATTTTGCTGCTGCGTCTGGTGACGCTGGCGGGGGTCGATGTGACCGCTCTGACCTGGGCGCTGGGGATCCTCGCCGTGGTGAGCATGACCGTCGGCAACCTCGCCGCCCTCGTGCAGGGGGATCTCAAACGCCTCCTCGCCTACTCCAGCGTCGCCCACGCCGGTTATCTCATGCTCGGCATCATGGCGGGCAACCCCCTCGGCATGGCCGGGGCGATCTACTACGCCCTCGGGTATCTGCTGATGAATCTCGCCTGCTTCTACGTGATCTATCACCTGAGCCCGGGCGGGGGGAATCTCCATCTCGACGATCTGCAGGGGCTCTACCGACGCTCTCCCCTGCTGGCGATGACCCTCGCCGTCGGCGCCTTCAGCCTGGCGGGAATCCCTCCCACCATCGGCTTCACCGGCAAGTTCCTCATCTTCACCTCGGCCTATCAGGCCGGCTTCGCCGGCCTCGTTCTGCTGGCGCTGATCAACGCCGCCATTTCGATCTTCTTCTACCTGAAGGTCGTGCGGGCCGCCTATCTGACCAGCGACAACAACGGCGGCGCCATACGCCTCGGCTTCGGCACACAGAGCCTCGGCCTCGTCTTCATCGCCGCCATCGTCCTGGTCGGCATCCTCCCGCAGGGCTTTATGTCCCTGGCGCGTCAGGCTGTCGCCGGATTGCCCTGATCTTCACCAAAGGGTCTCGGGTCGGCCGCGTAGCGGGGGTCGCGTGACCTTTCTCACGGCTGATTGAATAAAGACAAGGGGCGCTCCATGCGCCCCTTTATTTTGTGTCCGCGGCTCTCATGCCGCCTCCCACCGCACCTCTTCCTCTTTGACCTGCAGAACCCTCCCCCTTCGCCCCGGCCGCTTTTTCAAGGGCAGCGCGTCGCCGCTTCGTTCGACCAGATCGCTCGCATACTCCGACAGTGCCGACTCCACTTCGCTGCGCTCGACCCGGTGGAAGAACTCTTCCAGCGCTGCGCGATCGAGCCAGGCGTCGGCAAAGGTCACGACGATCTGCGCACCGATCTCAATCAGCACCTCCCCCTCGTAATAGCCGTCGCCGATCGTTCCATGGAGAGAAACCGAGGAGCCGCCGTCCTCTTCGACCCGATGGATGGAGAGATAAAGACCGCTTCCGTTTTCACTCGCTGCATTCAACCAGACCATTGTGCACCTCCTGTTCGTTGGCGTTTGCGTCTGAGGAGAGAATACAAGAAGCCTGTGACAGAATATGTCAATTCGAGGAAATTTGGTGTGATCTCCGGAGTGTTTCTTCTAGCCCCAGAAGGAAAGCGTCACGCAGCGATGGAGGGTCGAGGACCTGCACATGGGGGAGGTAGGAGTAGATCCAGGCGAGAATTTCCTTCTCTCCGCCCGCCTCGAAGGAAAGTTCGACGGAGCCGTCCTCACCATCGGTCAGCTCTTGGGTGGGGTGCCAGATACGCTCGCGGATGAGGTGGGCGATTTCACCGGAGAAACGCACGCGCACCGCCATCGGCGCATCGTCGATGAGGCCGAAGGAGCTTCCTGTGAGAGCGTCGGAGTTGAAATCGTCCGGGACCTCGAAACGCTCTCGGGTCACCACAACCTGCTGCAGGCGATCGACCAGGAAGAGCCGCAACGCGCCGCGGTTGTGGGCGAATCCGCCGAGATAGAGAGAGTCCTTGAAAAAAAGGAGAGTGTAGGGGTCGAAGCGATACTCTTCGGTATCACGCTTCGGGGGAGAGTAATGCAGGGTGCATCGATATTGAAAGAGGATCGCCCGGCGCACCTCTTCAAGGATCTCGCGCTTGCCCGAGTAGTCGCGCACCCCCTGAAAGCGCGGCGCGGCCGCCTCGGCGACGCGCTCCAGATGCGCGACGCTTCGCGGCGGAAGGCTTGAGCGGATGCGGCTGAAGATGGCGTCGAGGTCGTCCTGAAACGGCGTCCCCTGCAAAAAACCCAGAGGCCGGCGGCACAGATAGAGGGTCATCAATTCGGGGAGGGAAAAGGTGATGGGCGGGATTTTGCGAAATCCGGTGACGAAGCGGTAGAGGATTCGCCCCTGCGCCTCGGCGTCGCGCACCAGCGGATACCCCGCCTCGATGATCGCCTCCAGGTCGCGGTAGATCGTGCGCGGCGTCACCGCGCACTCCTCGGCAAGCTCCTCCACCGTCGCGCCGAAGCGCGCCTCGAGAATTCGGATGATGTCGTGCAGGCGGGCGGCCTGGCTGTATTTTCTGGCGGGTTTGGGCATGAAAAGTCAGGTATATAGGCTGAAGGCTGTTAGGGGTTTAGGTTAAAAGCCTATCAACCTAAATACCTACAGCCTGCCCTATTCTTGATAATACGTATACTTGTGCGCCTTCCCCCGAACCTTTTCTGTGGGGTACTTGCGGATGTTCTTCTCCATCTTGGCGAGGACGGTTTCGGAGAGGTCGAGGCCGAGGGTGTTGGCCAGAGAAAGGGAGTACAGGACGATGTCGGCAAGCTCTTCGCCGATCTCGCCGAGAGCTTCGGCAGAGAGGTTCTTCGACTCCTCGACGGTGAGCCACTGGAAGTGCTCCATGAGCTCGGCCGCCTCGATGGAGATCGACATGGAGAGGTTCTTCGGCGAATGGAACTGCTCCCAGTCGCGCTCGCGCACGAAGGCGGCGGTGCGCTCCTTCAGGTCGTGCAGAGTCGTTTTTTCGTCGCTCATGGTGAAAGCTCCTTCGGCTATTCCCCTTCTCCGACACGCCATCCTTTGCGATGCGCTTCGGTATCCCGGCGGTGCGCGGCAAGATCGGCGGCGACACCGTCGATCTTGTTGCCGAGCCTCGTCTCCACGCCGTCGATCTTTTTGTCCAGCCTCGCCTCGACACGGTCGATCTTCTCATTCATTGCTTTCAGCATGAAATCGGTGTGTTCGAAACGCTCATTCATCTCTACGCGCGTTTGCTTGATCTCCCCCCGTAGCGAATCGTGCCCCTCCAGAACGAGCTCGAACTTGCCTCGGATGTCTTCGAGAAGGATCTCCAGATGTTCCTTTTCCATGTTTCCCTCCTCCGCTTTCGCTCAGGTAAAACAAAGGGCGGCCACAAGGGCCGCCCCTGCTATTCCCACTCGATGGTCGCCGGGGGTTTGCTCGAAATGTCGTAGACGACGCGGTTGACCCCTTTGACCTCGTTGATGATGCGGCTGCTGATGTGCGCCATGTCGGCGTAGGGGAGCGGATACCATCCGGCGGTCATGAAGTCCTTGGTCTCCACGGCGCGAAGGGCGACAACGTACTCGTAGGTGCGCCCGTCCCCCATGACGCCGACGCTCTTGACCGGCAGGAAAACGGCGAAGGCCTGGCTGATCTTGTCGTAGTGGCCGGTGCGGTAGAGCTCCTCGATGTAGATGGCGTCGGCGCGGCGCAGAATGTCGGCGTACTCTTTTTTCACCTCGCCGAGGATGCGCACCCCGAGCCCCGGCCCCGGGAAGGGGTGGCGCCAGACCATGGCGTGGGGGATGCCGAGCTCTTCGCCGATGGCGCGCACCTCGTCCTTGAAGAGCTCGCGCAGCGGCTCGAGGAGCTTGAGCTTCATATGCTCGGGGAGGCCGCCGACATTGTGGTGGCTCTTGATGTTGTGGGCCTTGCCCGTCTTGGCGCCGGCCGATTCGATGACGTCGGGGTAGATCGTCCCCTGGGCGAGCCAGGCGGCGTCCTCGATGCGGCTCGACTCCTCCTCGAAAATCTCGACGAAAAGATTGCCGATGATCTTGCGTTTACGCTCCGGGTCGTCGACCCCTTTGAGGGCCGAAAGGAAGCGATCCTCGGCGTTGACCCGGATGACCTCGACCCCCATGTTCTCGGCGAAGGTCGCCATGACCTGATCCCCCTCTCCGAGACGCAGCAGCCCGTTGTCGACGAAGACGCAGGTGAGCTGGTCGCCGATGGCGCGGTGAATCAGCGCCGCCGCGACCGAGGAGTCAACCCCACCCGAGAGACCAAGGATGACGCGGTCGCTGCCGACCTGCCGCCGGATGCGGGCGATGGCGTCCTCGATGATCTGCCCCGGAGTCCAGCGGCCAGTGCAGCCGCAGATGCGCCGGACGAAGGAATCGATGAGGATCTCCCCACGCGGAGTATGGTTCACCTCGGGGTGAAACTGGACGCCGTAGAGCTTGCGCGAGCGGTCCTGGATCGCAGCAACCGGGGCGTTCTCGGTCCCCGCGATGATCTCGAACCCCTCGGGGACGATCTCGACGTGATCGCCGTGGCTCATCCAGACGGGGCTTCGCCCTTCGAGGAAGAAGTTGTCGAAAAGAGCGTCGGGGGCGCCGAGCAGGTGCAGGTCGGCGTGGCCGAACTCCCTCTTTCCCGCCGGTACGACCTTGCCGCCGAAGTGGCGGCTCATCACCTGCATCCCGTAGCAGATGCCGAGAACGGGGACGCCGAGCTCGAAGAGCGCCTCGGCGACCTCCGGGGCTCCCTCCTCATAGACCGATTTCGGCCCACCGGAGAGGATGATCCCCTTGGGGGAGAACGCTTTGATCGCCTCCAGATCCATGTCGAAGGGGTGCAGCTCGCAATAGACGTGCGCCTCGCGCACCCGTCGGGCGATGAGCTGCGTGTATTGCGAACCGAAGTCGAGGATCAGGATTTTTTCGGAATGAATGTCGGTCATAAATGCTCTAGATCATGGGCAATGGGCGATGGGCAATGGGCGATGGGCAATGGGCAATAGGCGTAGGAATCCTATTGGCTCTGGCCCATCGCCTCTTGCCTGATTTTCGTCAAGTCCTTCTTTCCAACCGGTAGTTGGGCGCTTCCTGAGTGATGGTGACGTCGTGGACATGCGATTCGCGCAGGCCGGCGTTGGTGATGCGCACGAAGCGGCCGTTTTGCTGCAGCTCTTTAATGGTGCGGCAGCCGGTATACCCCATCCCCGAGCGCAGCCCCCCCATGAGCTGATGGATGTTCTCGGAGAGGCTCCCGCGGTAGGGGACGCGCCCTTCGATCCCTTCGGGGACGAGTTTGATGTCGCTCTCAACATCCCCCTGGAAGTAGCGGTCCTTGCTCCCCTTTTTCATGGCGCCGATGGACCCCATGCCGCGATACGCCTTGTAGGTGCGCCCCTGGTAGAGGATCGTCTCGCCGGGGGACTCCTCGGTGCCGGCAAAGAGCGAACCGATCATCACCATGTCGGCCCCGGCGGCGACGGCTTTGGGGAGGTCGCCGGAGAATTTGATGCCGCCGTCGGCGATGACGGGGATGTTGTGCTTTCGGGCGATCTTGGCGACGTCCATGATGGCGGTGATCTGCGGAACGCCGACGCCGGCGACCACCCGGGTGGTGCAGATCGAGCCGGGACCGATGCCGACCTTGAGAGCGTCGACGCCGGCCTTGATGAGGGCTTCGCCCGCCTCGGCCGTGGCGATGTTGCCGGCGACGAGCTGAAGGTTCGGATAGGCCCGCTTGGTGTCGGCGACGGCGTCGAGGACCCCCTGGGAGTGGCCGTGAGCGGTGTCGATGACGACCACGTCAACCCCGGCGCGGATCAGCGCTTCGAGACGCTCCTCGCGATCGCCGCCGATGCCGACGGCGGCGCCGACGCGCAGACGCCCGATGTCGTCCTTGCACGCCATGGGGTACTTGCGCACCTTCTCGATATCCTTGATGGTGATGAGCCCTTTGAGGGCGAACTGATCGTCGACGACAAGGAGTTTCTCGATGCGGTGCTGATGCAGATGCTCCTTGGCCTCCTCCAGCGTCGTCCCGGGGGGGACGGTGACGAGCTTGTCCTTCGTCATCACCTGAGAGATCGACTGGTCGAGCCGCGTCTCGAAGCGCAGGTCGCGGTTGGTCAGAATCCCTACGAGACGGCCTTCCTTGGTGATCGGAACGCCGCTGATGCGATAGCGCTTCATCAATTCGAGCGCCTCGTAGATCTTCTGGTCGGGGTGCATGGTGATCGGATCGACGATCATCCCGCTCTCCGACTTTTTGACCTGATCGACTTCGATCGCCTGCTCGGCGGGGGTAAGGTTTTTATGAATGATCCCGAGCCCCCCTTCGCGCGCCATGCAGATCGCACTTCGCGATTCGGTGACGGTGTCCATGGCGGCAGAGAGCAGAGGAATGTTGAGCTTGATGGCGGCGGTGAGGTGGGTTGTGAGATCGACTTCCTTGGGCAGAACGGTCGAATGGGCGGGGATGAGCAAAACGTCGTCGAAGGTCAGGCCTTCGCGGATCTCGGGATCCTGCATCGCGATCTCCTTGTCGTGGGGGATGGGCCGAAAAAATTAATCCCTAAAACTACAAAAGGCGAAGGAGGGAAGTCAATATTAAAAAGCAGGCTATGGGCTATGGGCTATGGGCTATGGGCTATGGGCTATGGGCTATGGGCTATGGGCTATGGGCTATGGGCTATGGGCTATGGGCTATGGGCAGGATATCAAACTCGCCTCTTGCCTCTCGCCTATTGCCCATCGCCTGCCTCAATTCGGTATGAACGTCTCTCGGGCGCCGATGCGGTAGAGGACGGAGGCGACGAGGCGGACGGTGTTTTCGAGGTCTGTGAGCGAGAGGACCTCCACCGGGGTGTGCATGTAGCGCAAAGGGACGCTGAGCAGGGCGGTGGCCACCCCGCCGCGCGACAGCTGCATGACGTTGGCGTCGGTGCCGGTGGCGCGAGGCGCGCCGCTGACCTGGAAGGGGATCTCATTTTCCCGGGCGGTGCTCACCAGCAGATCGAAGAGGACGGGGTTGATGTTGGCCCCGCGGGCGATGATCGGCCCGCCTCCGAGGACGGCTTCGCCGAGCTCCTTCTTGTCGACCTCGGGGACGTCGCTGGCGTGGCCGACCTCGATGACGATGCCGACGTCTGGGTTGACGCCGTAGGCGCTCGTCGTCCCGCCGCGCAGCCCGATCTCCTCCTGTACGGTGGAGACGCCGAAGAGCCGCACCGGCGCGGGGCCTCTCCTGCGCACCTCCTTCAGAACCTGCGCGACGATGAAGGCCCCCATCTTGTCGTCGAAGCCGCGGGAGGTGACCCGGTCCCCCTGGAGACGGTGCAATTCGACATCGATGGTCGCCGGATCGCCCACCGCCACCAGCTTCTGGGCTTCCTCCTTGTTCGAGCAGCCGATGTCGATGAAAAGATTCTTGAATTTGGCCACCGTCTCACGGTCCTTGGCCTCCATGAGATGGATCGGCTTCTTGCCGATCACCCCCCGAACCGCACCGCCCGCCGCATGGATCAGAACCCGCTGCCCGGGCACCAGATGGGCGTCGACCCCGCCGATGGGGGCGAACCAGAGGAAGCCGCTGTCGTCGATGTATTTGACCATGAAGCCGATCTCGTCGCAGTGACCGGCGAGCATGACCCGCGGAAGGTTCTCCCCTTCGCCGTCTATGCGGGCGATGGCGTTCCCCATGATGTCGGTGACGATCTCGTCGGCGACCCCGTCCATCTCACGACGCCAGACCCGTTGCGCTGGCTGCTCGTACCCGGAGGGGCTGGGCGCTTCAACGAATTCCTTGAAGAAGCTGAAGTCCTGATCGTTCATAATCGTATATCCTTCCGAAGTAGGGGCGCGATTCATCGCGCCCTTCTTACGTCGCGTATCCAATAAGATAATATCGCAATTGAGGGCGCAGCGAGCTGCCCTGGGCGCGCAATGATTTGCGCCCCTACAAAACCCTCTTCACCAGCGCTTCCGAATTGCGCAGGCACTGCTCGAACTGCTCCTCGGTCAGTCCCGCACCGAGAGCGATGAGGCGCGCCATCGGCAAGGGGGTGAGATCTCCCGGGGAGTGGCTGTCGGTGTTCACCACGAGCTTCGCGCCTTGGGCCAAAGCGGTCTTGACGACGTGGCCGTTGGTGAGGGAGTGCCCTTTGCGGGTGGTGATCTCCAGCAGGATGCCGCGCTCGGCGGCGCGAGCGGCCTCCCCGGGGGTGATCAGGCCGGGGTGGGCAAGGATATCGATGTCGGCCTCGAGAGCGGCGCGGTTGGTGCCGGGGGCGACGGGCTCGGCGATCGTCTCGCCGTGGACGATGACGACCTTCGCGCCGAGACGGCGGGCTTCCTTCGCAGCGTCGGCGATCGTGGCGGGGGGAATGTGCGTCAACTCGATCCCCGGCAGGACCGTCAGCCCCCACCCCCTGCCCAGATCGTCAGCAACCTTGACGATGCGCGGGATGATGAGGTCGAGATTGGAGAGATCGCCGTGGTCGGTGATGCCGATGGCCTTGTAGCCCGCCACGGCGGCCCGCCGCGTCAGCTCCGCAGGGATGAGCTCCCCGTCGCTGTAGATGGTGTGGGTGTGAAGATCGATCATTCGGAGAAACCTGTCAGCCGCTTCTCGGCGTCATTTGTCAGGCCGCTTCGCGGCCGTCAGTGGTTAAGGGCGGCCGCGGGGGACCACCCCCACGATCATTTCTCCCAACTGGCTGTTGCGGAACGCTTTCGTGATCCGCACCGGAACGATCTTTCCGATCAGCGCGGCGTCCCCTTCGAAGTTGACGATGCGGTTCCAGGTGGTGCGGCCGAAGATCTGCCCCTGCCCCTGCCGGCTCTCCCCTTCGACGAGAACCGGAAGAACCTTCCCCACATCCTGCGCCCACGTCTCGCGGCTGATCTCCTCCTGCAGGGCGAGGAGCCTGTCGAAACGCTGCTGCTTGACCGAAGCCGGGGTGTCGTCGACGAGCTCGGCGGCGGCGGTGCCGGGACGGGGGGAGTAGAGAAAGGAAAAAACGTCGGCGTAGCGCACCTGCGCCATCACCGCCATCGTCTGTTCGAAATCGTCTTCGGTTTCGCCGGGGAAGCCGACGATGATGTCGGAGGTTAGGCGGATCTCGGGGCAGACGCGCTTGAGGCGCTCGACTTTGCTCAAGTACTGGCCGCGATCGTAGCCTCGGTTCATTTCTCGCAGCAATCGGTCCGAGCCGCACTGCACCGGCAGATGAAGGTGACGGCAGAGTTTTTCGAGAGATCCGAAGGCGTCGATGAGTTCGTCGGAGAGATCCTTGGGGTGGGAGGTGGTGAAGCGGATGCGCTCGACCCCCTCCACCGCGTTCACCCGCGCCAGCAGTTCGGCGAAGGAGATCTCCCCCCCTTCCTTGCGGCCGTACGAGTTGACGTTCTGGCCGATGAGGGTGATCTCCCGAACGCCGGTGTCGGCGAGGTGGCGCACCTCGTCGAGGATCTCGGCGCTGGGGCGGCTCACCTCGCGGCCGCGCACGTGCGGCACGATGCAGTAGGAGCAGAAGTTGTCGCACCCCTGCATGACGGTGACGAAGCGGCTGACCGCCTCCCCTTCTGTTCGTTTCGGGAAGAGCTGCAGGCGCGTGTCGCGGTCGAGGAATTCGGTCTCCTGACAGCGCGTGCGGTTCTGCTCGACCTTCTGCACCATCTCCGGGAGCTTGTGCACGTTGTGGGTGCCGAAGACGATGTCGAGATAGCGCACCTTCTTCAAGAGGTTCTCCCCCTCCTGCTGCGCGACGCAGCCGCCGACGCCGAGGATCAGTGAGGGGTTTTCGTCCTTGAGGGGCTTGAAGCGACCCAGGTGGCCGTAGACCTTGCGTTCGGCCTTGTCGCGCACCGAGCAGGTGTTGAGGAGGATCAGTCCGGCCTCTTCCGGCGCCTCGACCTGCTCATACCCGATCTGATGCAGCAGATCGACGATGCGCTCGGAATCGACCACGTTCATCTGGCAGCCGAAGGTCTCCAGGTAGAATTTCTTGTTCATATACACAGCGGGAAAATAACCTCCTATAAGGAGATGGGGGAATCCCCGAGATTAATCAATTGTCCGAGGCGTTGTCAAACGGAATCCCGACCATACTTGACGAACCGGAATCCCTTGGACTAGGGTAGTATTTTGTGCCCCGCCCGCACCGGATCATCCCTCCCAAGGAGATGTTGATGAATCGCCTCGTTGCAAAACTGCTCCTGGCCCTATTGATCGTGAGCCTCGGGTTCAGCATGTTCGCCCTCACGCAGGGCAAATTTACCGAAGCGCTGATGGTCTATCCCCTGCTGGTGGTCGTGTGGGTCTTCACCCGATTCTCCGGCAAAGGGGCAAAATAGCCGGAAACACTCGGCAGAAGGCGATTTTGCAAGAGCCTCCTCCAGCAGCAGAGCGAGCGCCCGGGGGTGCTCGATGCACGATATCGACATCGTACGCTCCGGCTCGCCGCCATGCACGCTGAACGAGCCGAGCTCGCGCCCGAAGGGCCTGTAGATATAATACCGGGCCTCTTCGAGGCGCATCGACTCGATGCGCTTGCGCCAGGCGCCGCGCTGCGCCAGGATTCGCCGATCGGTTACGGCGAAAAAGACCCCCTCCCACTCGCGACGGGCGAGCAGAAGGTGCCCGACGGAGAGATAGAGGCCGAGGAGGACGAAGGGGAACGGGATCGCGGGGAGCAGATGCCAGCCTTGTGAATTTCCGAGCGGGATGCTGACGGCGAAAACGAAAACCGACAGCAACAGCAGCAATATTCCGTAGACCGAAAGCCTCCACCTGCGAAAGGTGAAGCAGCGCGGCGCCGGCCGCCCTTGCCAACGAAGACGCTCATGCGGTTCGAGATAGGGCGTCCAGTCCATCAGACCTCCGTGAGGATCTGCACCCGCTGCGCGGCGGCGCGGCCGAGTCTCCCATTGGGATCGGCCTGGACGACCTCGCGGTAAAGAACGAGGGCCTTGGCGCCCTCCCCCGTCTTTTCATATCCTTCGGCCAGCAAAAAGGCGCCCTGCAGCGTCGGCAGAAGCTCCACCGCCCGTCTCAGCTGCACCACCGCCCTCGCCGCCTCATTCTGCTGCAGATAGACGTACCCCAGACCGGAACGCGACAGGTGATAATCCCCCTGCAGGCGCACCGCCTGTTCGAGGAAGGGGCGGGCAGCCCTGTAGTTGCCGGTTCTCAGGTACGCCATTCCGAGGGCGGTGAGGATCAGCGGCTCCGAAGGCGCCTCCGTCGCCGCCTGGAAAAAGGTGGCGATCGCCTCATTGGTACTGTTCTGCCTCTCAAGGCGAACGGCGCGATCGTAGAGCTCATAGGCGCGGCGCAGATTTCGCAGATCGGCCACGGCGGCGTCGAACGGCTCGCGTCCCAGCGTGAGGCGGCTGTTTCCGGCGACCCCTGGATGACTCGTGCGGATGTAGTGCTCGGCGGCAGCGCCCCCGTCGCGCCAAAATGGGTGCGAGCGAAAGAGCTCACCGAGGTGCCGCGAGCCGTCCTGCGCCGCGATGTGCTGAAAGATCACCTGAAGCTGCACCGCCGCGGCGGGGTCGTACCCGGCGGCAATCATGGTATCGATGGCGTGCCGGGCGGCCTCCATCTGCTCCTCGCGGCTGTAGGAGCGATCGAGCAGAGCCTTCGTCAGCTCGGCGGTGCGGCGCGCCGCGGGACCGTAGGCGGCATCCTCCTCGGCGCCGGGCGCCGCTTCGTGAAAAGAGACGCGCTGAAGACGCCTCAGCTGGTGCTGCGGCGCGGCGTGTGCGATCTCGTTGCCGAGAACGGCCGCGAGTTGCGCTTCGTTCTCCAGATGAAGAAGGAGGCCGCGCGAGATGCCGATGAAACCGCCGGGGAGCGCGAAGGCATTGGGAGCCGAGTCGTTCACCACCACGAAGCGGTATGGGAGGTCGGGACGCGGGCTCAGGCGCGCGAGGCGTTGACCGACCCCCTCGACGTAGGACTGAAGGACCGGATCGGCGACTTCACCCCCCATCTGCTGGATCGCCCGGGCGAAGACCTTTTCACCGATCTCGATCTGCTGCGCCGTCGACACCACGGGAGGCGCGAGGGTTTTGCGCCCCGCAGTCGGGTGGATGACGCACCCCGTCAGAAACAACAGCAGCAAAAACGGTAGAAAGCGAAATGCGGACTGTATGATGAGTGACATGTACCCTTCCCTGTTCGACATCTTATCTCCTGCCTCCATCCCTAATCAGCACTTTTTTCTGGCCTTGCCGGCCGCAATCCGATATATATTGTCGGTTCTGCCATCGGGCAGCGATCCGCACATCCAAAGAAGGAGCCTCGCCGCAACGTATGCCTCACAATATCCGGAACATCGCCATTATAGCCCACGTCGACCACGGCAAGACAACCCTTGTCGATGCCATGCTCAAGCAGTCGGGCGTTTTTCGTGAAAACCAGGTCATCACCGAGCGGGTGATGGACAGCAATGATCTGGAAAAGGAGCGAGGGATCACCATCCTCGCCAAGAACCTCTCCATCCATCACGGCGGGCTGAAGATCAACATCGTCGACACCCCGGGGCACGCCGACTTCGGCGGCGAGGTCGAGCGCGTCCTGAAGATGGTCGACTCGGTTCTGCTCCTTGTCGACGCTTTCGACGGCCCGATGCCGCAGACGCGCTTCGTTCTGAAAAAATCCCTCGATCTGGGGCTCAAGCCCATCGTCGTCATCAACAAGATCGACCGCCCCGGCGCCCGCCCGGAAGAGGTGGTCAATCTCGTCTTCGATCTGTTTTGCGAGCTCAACGCCGACGAAGACCAGCTCGACTTCCCCATCGTCTACGCCAGCGCCAAGAACGGCTACGCGAAGCGCGAGCTCGACCACGACTCGGCCGATCTGGAGCCTCTGTTCGAAATGATCAAAGAGCGGGTCGCCCCTCCGGCGGTCGACCCCGAGGCGCCGTTCCAGATGCTCGTCGGCAGCATCGCCTACAATGAATACATCGGCCGCATCGCCACCGGCAAGATCTTCAACGGCCGGGTGCGCGCAGGCGAATCGGTCGCTCTGATCCAGCGCGACGGCACGGTCAGCCGCGGGCGCATCTCCAAGCTTCTCGGCTACGACGGGCTGCAGCAGGTCGAGCTTAGCGACGCCGTCGCCGGCGACATCGTCACCATCGCCGGCTTCGAGGACGTCGGCATCGGCGAGACCTTCGCGGCCGCCGACGCGCCCGTCGCCCTGCCCTACATGGCCATCGACGAGCCGACCCTCTCGATGAACTTCATTGTCAACACCTCTCCCTTCGCCGGGCGCGAGGGCAAATTCGTCACCTCTCGCAATCTGCGCGAGCGCCTGATGCGCGAGCTGCGAACCAACGTGTCGCTGCGGGTCGAGGAGACCGACAACACCGACACCTTCAAGGTTTCGGGGCGCGGCGAGCTGCACCTGTCGATCCTGATCGAGAACATGCGCCGCGAGGGGTACGAGCTCGCCGTCTCCAAACCCGAGGTCATCTTCCGCGAAATCGACGGCGTACAGTGCGAGCCGATGGAGTACCTCGTCATCGACGTCCCCGAGGAACATCAGGGGACGGTCATCGAAAAGCTCGGCAGCCGCCGCGCCGAGATGGTCTCGATGCACCCCATGGACGGCATCAACCGCCTCGAATTCGTCATCCCCGCCCGCGGGCTCATCGGCTTTCGCACCGAGTTCCTCACCGACACCCGCGGCACCGGCGTCATGACCCACACCTTCCACGAGTACGGCCCCTACAAAGGGGCGATCGGCGGGCGCAAGAACGGCGTCCTCATCGCCATGGAGACGGGGGTCACCGTCGCCTACTCGCTGTGGAACCTGCAGGAGCGCGGCATCCTCTTCGTCCACCCCGGCACGGAAGTCTACGAGGGGATGATCATTGGCCAGCACGCCAAGGACAACGACCTGATCGTCAATCCCGGCAAGGAGAAGAAGCTCACCAACGTGCGCGCCTCGGGGAGCGACGAAGCGGTGCGCCTCACTCCGCCGCGCATCCTGACCCTGGAGGCGGCCCTGGAGTTCATCGACGACGACGAGCTCGTCGAAGTCACTCCCAAGTCGATTCGCCTGCGCAAGAAGTACCTCGACGCCAACGAGCGCAAGCGCAACGAAAAAAAGGCAAAATAAGGTCGATTCATTCACCCTTTATGGGGTCGCGGCTCATATGGCAACGGTGTCTGGCGCCCTGGACGGCGCCGGTCGGGCGGTCATGGCCGGCGAAAAGCGTCCCTTGGCAGTTGTGACCCCATACCGAACAGTTACAATAGGTCGGCGGTTTTAAGTGTTGAAAATTTCGTGGGGGGAGACTATATTGTGCCCGTTTCCGGCCCTGGAAACGCCATGTCATCTCCCAGGAGGCACTGTGCAAAAAGAGTTGACCGCCAAAGAGAAGAACATCCTGCTCACCATCGCCCGAAAGGCGATCGAGACGTATATCCAGACCGGAGAGACCTACATCGAGCCGCGCGAAGAGATGGCGCTCAATGTTCGCAGCGGCTGTTTCGTCACCATCAAGCAGGACGGCCGACTGCGCGGTTGCATCGGCAACTTCCAGTCGGAATTCCCCCTGTTTCGCGAAGTGACCGAGATGGCCGTCGCCTCGGCGACCAAAGATCCGCGATTCTACCCCCTCAAGGCTGAGGATCTCGGCGCCATCACCCTTGAGATCTCGGTTTTGTCCCCTCTGCACAAGATCGACTCCATCGACGAGATCAAGGTCGGCACTCACGGAATTTATCTTGAAAAAGGGTACTACCGCGGCGTACTGCTGCCGCAGGTCGCCCGCGAGCACGCGTGGGACCGCGAGACCTTCCTCAAGCAGACGTGCCTGAAGGCGGGACTTCCGACCGATTCGTGGCGCTCCGACGACGCCGCCATCTACGTTTTCAGCGCCCAGGTCTTCGGCGACCAGGCCGTCTGATCGTCCCCTCCCCCATTTTTGCCGTTTCTTTTTAAAACCGGGCCTCTCGCCCGGTTTTTTCATTCCCCCTGCACACTTCTTCGCCCCTTGACAGCGCTATTTCCGGTGATAGTTTGATATTAAACGATTCACTCAAGCGGGGGCCGATTTCATGCTCAGCGACGAAGAGAAAAAGACACTCGGGGCGTTCGTCAAGCTGACCCGCGCCGTCGAAACCGTGACGGCAGCCACTCACAGGCACCTGGCAGCAAGCGATCTGACGATCAGCCAGTTCGGTGTGCTGGAGGCCCTGTTCCATCTCGGCCCCCTCAACCAGCGCGAGATCGGCCGCAAGGTTCTCAAAAGCAGCGGCAACATCACCCTCGTTCTGGTCAACCTCGAGCGCCGCGGGCTGATCCGCCGCACCCGCCTTCCCGAAGATCGCAGGCACCTCAGCGTCGATCTCACCGAGGCGGGGCGAGAGCTCATCGCGCAAATCTTCCCCACGCACACAGCCGCCGTCGTCGAGGCCTTCTCGGTTCTGACGCCGGACGAACAGACCGAGCTCGGGCGCCTTTGCCGCAAGCTCGGGCTGGGCAACCGAAAAGCGAGGTGACGCCCCTCGGGGGCTGCCTCTTTTCGCACGGAGGAACATCATGTGGAATGCACTCATCAAAACGGATAACGATATCGCCTCTCTCATTTTGCGCCTCACCCTCGGGATCGTCATGCTGCCTCACGGCGCGCAGAAGATGTTCGGCTGGTTCGGCGGCTTCGGCTTCTCCGGCACGATGCATCACTTCACCGTCAACATGGGGATTCCGTGGATTATCGCCTTTCTGGTCATCATGGCCGAGTTTTTCGGAGCCTTGGCCCTGATCATCGGCTTCCTCACCCGCTTCAGCGCCTTCGGCATCGGCTGCGTCATGGTAGGTGCCGTCGCCCTGGTGCACTGGCAGCACGGTTTTTTTATGAACTGGGGGGGACAACAGGCCGGCGAAGGGTTCGAATTTCACCTTCTGGCCATTGGCATCGCATTGGCGCTGATGATCAAAGGGGGCGGAGCGGCGTCCGTCGACCGATACCTTGCCGGACGCTAGAAGCAAGATCGCCAGAAGCGTGGTTTCCCTCCATTTCCGAACCCTTTAACCGCAATACTTAAAGGAGCATCTCATGATCGTCAAACGCCCATCGCAAGAGCGGGGACATTTCAAATCGGACTGGCTCGACACCCGCCACACCTTCTCCTTCGACACCTACCACGATCCGAAGCATACCCGATTCAGGTCCCTGCGGGTCATCAACGAGGATCATGTGGCTCCGGGCCGCGGTTTCCCGATGCACCATCATGCCGAGATGGAAGTCATCACCTTCATCGTGAGCGGACGGCTCAAGCACGAAGACGATGCCGGGCACAGCGCCGTGGTGGCACCGGGGGAGGTGCAGCGGTTCTCGGCGGGGACGGGGATCAGGCACAGCGAATTCAACCCCTCCGACACCGAGGAGGTCCATCTGCTGCAGATCTGGATCTTTCCAGAAACTGAGGGTCTGAAGCCGAGCTACGAGCAGAAGCGCTTCTCAGCGGGGCGTTTCGATGGAAAGCTCGGGCTGGTCGTCTCCAGGGACGGTCGGGACGGGTCCGTCACCGTCCATCAGGACGCCTCGATCTATCGGGGGGAATTGAGGAAGGGGGACGAAACGACCTACTCGCCTGCCGAAGGGCGCCACGTCTGGCTGCAGGTGATCAAGGGCGAGATCGAGGTCAATAAAGAGAAGCTGGCCGCCGGAGACGGCGCGGCGATCAGTGACGAGCGTGAGCTGAAGCTGAAGGCGAACGAAGCGGCCTCTCTCCTCCTCTTCGACCTGGCTTGAGACGCTGTCGGAGCGAGGGGGCGTCCCCCCTCGCTCCGAGTCTTTCAACGACGACCGAGGCGCTCGACGATCAGCGGCGCGAGTCGATCTCCGAGCTGCTGTCTGGCCAGATCCTCGGCCCGTCCGTCGACCTGCGATCCCTCGCGTACCGAGGTTCGGACCGAATCGAAGGCCGTGCCGCTGCCGTCGACGAGCTCGATTTGCACCAGAGCGGTGCTCCAGTTGAGGCCGCTGCAGGCGTAATTCGTGACGGTGACCCCGCCGCGCAGCAGCAGATTCTCCTGTCCCGCGGCGGAAGACTGGTAGATCCCCACAGCGGCAAGGGCGCGCACCAGCGAACCGCGCACGAGTTCCCCCCTGTCGCCGTCGAGTTGGAGCCCGATGCGGATGGCGCCGGCGGACTCGTCGGCTCTTCGGGCGATCTCTGAAGCCGCGTACGGCGGATCGGCCATGCGCGAGGCGGGGTCGACGACGCGAAGATCGGCCGCCAGGAGGCGTCGGCGTTCAAGAAGCGACAGGACGTTCAGGTATTCGCCGAGGCGGCGCGCCTCGGAGGCGATCCGCTCGGCCTGCGTCACGCGATCGAGAATCCGCTCGTCGAGCTCCCTGATTTCGGCGCGCAGACCTCGCGCGGTGCTCTGCCGGTCGAGGACGGCCAGCGCGTGAAACTCGCCGCTGCGCTCGTCGCGCCACACCTCGGCGATGCGCACGCCGGCGAGCATCTTGTCGGTGGTGGCGCTCAGATCCGCAGAAACCTCCTGGTTGTACTCGCTTTCCACCAGGCGACCCACCCGCGAGAGGCGGTGCGATTCGCTGCTGCGATCGAATGCCCTCACCTGAACCTGAAAGGTCTTGGCGATCTCGGCGCGGGCGCGATCCTCAGCCCTGGCCCTCTCGCGGTCGACGCCGACCCCCGTCATCCATGCGTCGGCGGGATAGTCGCGGCTTGCTCCAGTCGTCCACTCGGGGGCTCGAGGCGTTGCGCAGGCCGAAAGCACAAGAACGAGGGACAGGGCGACGAGACGAAAGGCAGCGGGCATCTGAACCTCCATATAAGCCCTCGCAGGGGGATGTTTCACCGAATTCGCGTCATGATGAAGCCGACGCCGCCCCTCGCGACCTCGACCTCATGAGCCTCTTCACGGTCGCCCTGGGCGACGACGACGGTGTGCCGCCCCGGCGATACGGGGACGAGCGCGAGCAGAACGTGATCGGGGAGCAGCGACCATGAACGCAGGTCGGCCTCTTCGGTGATGAGGGCGGTCATCTGCGCAAGGACGCCGGCCAGCGGGCCGAACTCTTTCTCTGCGCGCCGGGCGGCCACCTGTTTGGCGACGGCGCGGGCGACCACCTTGGCCATGATCCTGCCGTGCTTGTCTTCGAGGCTGCGGCGCGCGATGACGCCGACGTCTTCGACGCGCTCGGGGCGCACCGCAGCCCCTGTCCCTACCGACACCAAGGGCGTCCCCTTCGGCCGGGGACGGTTTTCGAACTGCGGCAGCGCGAGCTTCACCGGAAAGCCCTGCTCGGTCGGGACGACCACGGCGACCTCTCGCTTCACGGGGATGAAGCCGTAGTCGATGATGACGGCGATGAGGGTCTCGGCCTCTTCGAACTGCGCCTCCGCGAGGAGGGCCTCCTCCAGATAGCGCTCATATTCTTCGGTGAACCCGGTCCGGCGGGCCGAAACCAGAAGCCTTCCCCAGAGCTGGTGCGGAACGGCGACCTCGTACTTCTGCTGATAGGCGCGGTAGGCCTGCAGGCTCAGACGATAGGCGATGAAGGCGTTGTTCGGGTCCCCTTCGGCCTCGTAGATCAATCCGGTGAGAAGGCGCAAAAAGGCGTTCTCCTTGAAGACGTTTCGCCCCCCGTAGGTGTCGGTGAACCAGTTCAGCTTCTCATCGACCTTGCGAGCCTCGACCCGCGCCGATTCGAGATCGCCAAGGGCCAGAAAGTTGAGCGCTTTGTAGTAGTTGAGATAGACCGATTCGTAGTCCGCGCCGGCGTAGGGGATAACACCGTCGTTGGTGATGAAGCTCAGGGATTCAGCCGACAGGCTGCGGGTGTAGAGCTCCGCCGCGAGGTGGTCCGCCTCCTCCAGCACGATGTTGCTCTGGCGGTACTCTCCCTGCAGATGCAGCAGCAGCCCTTTTTCCATCAGGAAGAGGAGGCGGTTCCCCTCGCTCTCGGCCAGGCGAGACCCACGCAGCCCGTCGAGGGCTTTCTCGTAATCGCCCGCCCGAGCCGATGCGTAGCACGCGTCGAGAGTCTGTCGATGCCCTGCACACCCGGCCACAAAGACGAGCAGAACGAGCAGGACGAGCGCCGCATGCCGTGGGACGATTCTTCGACCCATGAAGGTACGCCTTCCCCCTGTGCGGCTACAGCCTGAAACGCGAGCGGTCGACGAATTTTTTGATCTTCTTGTCGCCGATCCAGACCTTGCGGTTGTTGGTCATGTCCACGAGCTCGAGATTCACCTGGTAGTAGACGATCCTCTCTTTTCCCTCCTGATCGACGATGGAGTTGATCGAGCCGATCAGCATGTAGTCGGCCCCCGCCTCCATCCCGGGGCTCTTGCGCGACTCGGGGGAAGCGTGGATATCCTGGTCGGCGCGCTCTTCGCGCACTCCGGTGCGCTCCTCGGCCGAGGCCACGAAATTGGCGCGCCCAGAGTTGATGAGCGCCCGCTCCAAGTCCTTGGTGAAAGTTTCGGTGGCGATGTGCTCGGAGGAGCGATTGCGGATCTGACCGACGATGACGTCGGGCTGCTTGCCGGTACGGGTCGCATGCTGAAACAGCCAGGGATGATTAAGGCAGTCGTTGATCATCGCTTCGGCGACGAGCCTGCTGTCGGTGTCGTTCCAGCGTCCGGAGAGGTCGCGGACCTCGCCGACATCCATGCGGGTCACCTTTGGACCGCAGGCGCTCAGCAGCAAGATGATGAGAATAGGGAGTAGAAAACGGGCAATGGGGGGAACGGTCATGTTCATCTCCTTGGAGAAAGGCAGGTAAATAGGCTGAAGGTTTTCAGGTGTTTAGGTTTACCTGTCAGCCTAAACACCTTCAGCCTAACAGCCTGATTTTAACCTTCAGCCTAACCACCTGATATTGCGTGAACCCATGGTTATCGATTCAACCGATCGAAAGCCTCTTCGGCACCGCTGCGCACATGGCTGCGAAGCGTCTGGTCCATGTCGTGCATTTGCTCCACGGCACTCTTGACCCCATCGAGATCGAGGCGCGCCAGAGCGTAGAGCGTATCGGTGCGCGGATCGCGCCAGTGATCGATGATCCGTGCCCCATGCACCGAGATTCGCGTCAGATTCTTCAGCGTATCGTCGATATGCTGCTCTTCGAGCGAATCCCTCCCGGCGACGCCTGCCGTGGCGGTCTGGTAGTCGCGATAAAGGCCGGTGACGAAGGTGTCGAGTTGGCGGGCGATGTCGGCCCGCGCGCGTTGATCGGCGCTCTGCATGGCCAAAGAGGGGCTCTCGACCCCCGAGACCGCGCCCACGCCGTAGAAGACGCGTGCGCCGCTGTCCTTGAAGGCTCCGCTGCCGCGGTTGACCCAGTCGGGGGCGCCGGCGACCATCTTGTGCTTCCCCGAGCAACCCGCCATCAATGCCGCCACCATCACAACGATCAACAAAACAGGTACCGACCACCGAACAGAGCTCATCATCAAGGCTCCTTTCTCCCGAGATGCCGACAGGGACCAACGAGGTGCGAAGCTCCCGAAGTATACTCATAACTTCGTGTCGGGTAAACAATTTCCGGCGCTCCTGCACTGGTTCTTCGGTTTTCGTTTCGGCTCCCCCATACGGCTGAGGGACGACCGATTCGTTGACCCCCTTCCCTTTTCCAGTACTATTCAGAAGGGCGACATATCCGCACTTTTTGGAAGCCGGAGCATGGACTTTCTGGATCTCGTCATCATCGTTTCCGGCACCTTCTTGGTCCTTCTGGTTCTGCTCGACGTCTTTCTGGCCGTTCTTCACATCGACATCAGCGGCATCATTGCGCCGAGGATCTTTCGTTTCATCTGGAGAAGCGCCATCTTTCTCAGCTCAGCGCTCCCCAGGCTTCGAAGGCAGATCCTCGCCCTGGCCGGCCCCGTCATGATGGTTTCTATTTTTTTGATCTGGATCGGACTGTTCATTCTCGGTTTCTCGCTGATCTACTGGCGCAACCTTCCCTCGTACCGCGGCGAGGCCGAGCTCGGTCCTCTCGGCTTCATCGACGCTCTATACTACAGCGGCATAACAGGAACCGTGCTCGGCTATGGCGACATTTCCCCTCTTACGGGCGCCATGAAAGCCTGCGCGTTCATTCAATCAGGGCTCGGATTCGCCCTGCTGACAGGCATCGTCGCCTACCTGCTCAGCGTTTCGGGCGGCGTCACCCAGCGCAACAGCCTGGCTCTTTTCCTGAGCGCCGCGACGCAAGGAGGAGAAGGCGGAATTCGATTTCTGACTCGCTCCCTGGAGAGCACGGGAGCCGATCTTTTCGAAAGGCTCTTCTTTCTGTGCCACTCTCTCCAAGGACTTCACGAGAGAATGCACCAGTTTCCCATCCTCGATCTCTTTTACCGTTCGCTGGACCGGCTAAGAGACCCAGAACCGATGCTCCTCGCCCTCACCGAAATCGCCATCGGTGCCCAACTGCTCACTCTCAGTCCGACGCACCGCCGTCTGCGTCCAGTCGCCGAAGAGCTCGGCTGGACAATCGAGAACACGATGAAACTCTTCGCCCGTCAGTACATGGGTCGCGATCTCCTCGAACAGCTTGAAAATCCGAAGCCTGAAACCGTCGATCGCGACTACCTCGAAGAGATCCGAAACCGCCTGGATGCCCATCTTGCGCAGCCACTCTCGGCACTGGATGGGGCGCAGTCGGCGCTCCTCCTTGCCTGTCGTCGGCGCGTCTTCTTCACGGATCTCGCCCGCTTCACCGGGTGGCAGAGGGACTCTGAGGAGCTCGGAAGCGGATAAGAGCACAACTGCTACAAATTGCGATATATTTTTTCTTGACTTACTAGACGACCGGTCTACTATCTGCAGTATGGAAAAGAGAGACACGCGCAACGACATCATCACAGCCGGCATTCAGCTCTTTGCCGTGCAGGGCTTCAACGGAACGGGACTCGACGCCGTTCTTAAAAGGGCCGGCGTTCCCAAAGGGTCCTTTTACCATTATTTCGAGAACAAAGAGGATTTCGGCCTGGCCGTCATCGACCGGTTCGCCGAGCGATATGAGAAGCGCCTCGATGCTGCCCTGACCAATTCTGAGATTTCTCCCCTTGAGCGGATTCGCCTCCACCTCGAAGGAGCCCTGGAGCGTTTCGAGGTGCAGAACTGCAGCAAGGGGTGCCTCATCGGCAATCTCAGCCAGGAGATGGCCGACCTCAACGAGCGCTTCCGGGATCGTCTCGAAGAGGTCTTCGCCGGCTGGCAGAGGCGCTTCGCCCAGTGTCTGCAGGAGGCGATCGCGCACGGGGAGATCGCCGCAGATCTCGATCCCGGAGTCATGGCGGAATTTCTGCTGTCCGGCTGGGAGGGCGCACTGCTGCGGGCCAAGGTGATGAAGTCGCCCCGTCCGCTGCGCGATTTTTTGTCCATTCTCTTCGATCGCGTTCTGAAGCCGGATTAAAACCGGAGCCTCTTCCGCGAAAAGCGCTTTCCATCTTGCCTAGACAGGCGTATACGGAACCACTCCAAGGAGGTCTAAATGTCCGAAAAGACGGAATTCACCGCTCTGGTGGTTGAAAAGACGCCCGAGAAGGCGTTCACCCGCTCCCTTATGAGGCGCACCCTCGACGATCTCCCTCCCGGCGACCTGGTGATCAAGGTCCACTACTCATCTCTCAATTACAAAGACGCCCTCTCCGCCACGGGGCATCCCGGCGTGACCCGCAACTTCCCCCATACACCCGGCATCGATGCGGCGGGCGAGGTGGTTTCGTGCGCGTGCGGCCGGTTTTCCCCGGGAGATCCCGTCCTGGTCACCGGATACGATCTGGGGATGGAAACCGACGGCGGCTTCGGGCAACTGATCCGCATCCCCTGCGAATGGGCCGTTCCGCTGCCGCAGGGGCTGTCGCTGCGCGAAAGCATGATCTACGGTACGGCGGGCTTCACCGCCGCCCTTTCCCTCTGGAAGCTGCAGCACGCCGGGGTCATGCCCGACAGCGGCGACATCCTCGTCACCGGCGCCACAGGAGGGGTCGGCAGCCTCGCCGTCGCCCTTCTCGCCAGGGGGGGATACCGTGTCGTCGCCGTCACAGGAAAGGCGTCTGCGGCGGGCTACCTCACCGGTCTCGGCGCCGCCTCCGTCGTCGGCAGAGAGGAGATTCTCGCAGGGGCCGAGCGCCCCATGCTAAAGGAGCGATGGGCGGGGGCCGTCGACGTCGTCGGCGGCGAGATGCTGGCCGCCGTCATCAAGGCGACGCGCTACGGCGGCGCCGTCACCTGCTGCGGCCTCGTCGGCTCGGCGGAGCTGCCGCTGAACGTCTATCCCTTCATCCTTCGAGGCGTCAGCCTCCACGGCGTCGATTCGGCGCAGTGCCCCACAGCGCTGCGCACCGAGGTCTGGAAGAAGCTCGCCTCCGACTGGAAGCCACCCCGTCTCGAAGAGACGGTCGAGGAAACCTCGCTGGAAGGGCTCGAAGAGAAGATTGAGCGCATCCTCAAAGGGGAGATTCGGGGACGCACGGTGGTGAACCTTCAGGCCGGATAAGGAGACGATTTCATGCCGACGAACCTACTCATCGAGACAGAAGACGGCATCGCCGTCGTCACCGTCAACCGCCCCGCCTCCCTGAACGCCCTCAACAAAGAGACGCTCGAGGAGTTGATCGAAGCTTTCCTCGCCCTGAACGACGACGACGGGGTGCGCGTCATCATCCTCACCGGTGCAGGGCCGAAATCGTTTATCGCCGGAGCCGACATCTCGGTCATGCAGCCGATGGGTCCTCCCGGCGCCCGCGACAACGCCCTGCGCGGCCAGCGGCTGTGCGACGCCATCGAGCATGGGGCAAAGCCGGTCATCGCCGCCGTCAACGGCTTCGCCCTGGGGGGCGGGTGCGAAGTCGCCATGGCGTGCGACATCCGTATCGCGGCGGCGTCTGCCCGATTCGGACAGCCCGAAATCAATCTCGGCATCGTCCCGGGTTTCGGCGGAACGCAGAGACTCCCCAGGCTCGTCGGCCGGGGCCGGGCGATGGAACTTTTGCTGACCGGCGACATGATCGATGTGCAGGAGGCGTGGCGCATCGGGCTGGTGAACCGCGTCGTCCCCTCCGAAGAGCTGATGTCGGAGGCCAGAGCCATGGCACAGAAGATCGCCAGGAAAAGCCGCATCGCCGCATCGCTCTGCAAGGAAGGGGTGCGAAACGGCCTCGAGATGGAGCTCGGCAAAGCCTGCGCCTACGAGGCCGAGCTCTTCGCCTTCACCTTCGCCACCGAAGACCAGAAGGAAGGGATGAAGGCCTTTCTCGAAAAAAGAGCGGCGATCTTCACCGATCGGTAGAGCTTCCCGATGGACGAGGTGGGCAACGAAGGATGAGCAGGATGTGATAGATTTTCTCCATGCGCTACTTCGACGTTCTCGCTCCGATCTACGACTGGTTCATGCCCGGCGCCGATCCCGACCTTTGGATCGAGCTGCTCAGGCTCCCCGCTGACGGTCCTCTCATCGATGTCGGCGGAGGGACAGGGCGCATCAGTGCCGAGCTGCGCTCCTTGGTGCGCCCGGTCGTGGTCAGCGACATCTCGACCGGAATGCTCCGAGGGGCCCTGCGAAAAGGGGATTTGTGCGCAGTGGCGGCAGACGCGGCGCGAATGCCCTTTCGCGACGGCGCCTTCACCCGCGCCGTCATGGCCGACGCCCTGCACCATTTTCCCGACCAGCAGCAGGCGGTGCGGGAAGCCTGGCGCATCCTCGCGCCCGGTGGGCGCCTCGTCATCGAAGAGTTCGACCGGCGCCGTCTGCCGGTCAAGGCCATGGCCCTCGGCGAAAAGGCGCTTCTCATGGGGAGTCGATTCCTCACCCCGTCGCAGATCTGCCGCATGGTCGAGGCGTGCGGCGCCGTCGCCTCGGTGCGCAAGGGACCGTATTTTTCGATATGGGTCGTCGCTGACAAACCGCGTTGAGCCTCGCAGGGCTTCTCTCACGCCTCGTCCCCGTGTATAATCACCCTGTGCCGTAAATCCATCCCTCTTCATCCACCGTGAGAGTCCCGCTCATTCGATGACTCCGAAAGATCCCCAAAACATCGTCTGCGAAACCGCCCCCGACAAGCCCCCCTGCTGAGGCCCCAGAACCCTCGCGGTCGGCGGGGAGATCACTGAAAAGGTGCCGGGCTTCGCAGGATGGTGCGATACCGCCGCCGGACGCATCGCCCGCATCGGCTCGACGCTGCGGCCGCGCGACCACGTCGGCGCCTGGAAAGCGCGGTGGGGGATCGGCCGCATGTCTTACCTCGTCCCTCCGGGGCTCTACGCCGTCGGCGCCCCGGGTCCGGACGATCCCGTGATGGTGACCGCCAACTACAAGATGAGCTACGACATCGTACGACAGTCCCTTGCGGGAAGGCACATCTGGCTTCTCGTCCTTGAAACGCACGGGATCAACGTCTGGTGCGCCGCCGGCAAGGGGACCTTCGGCACCGACGAGTTGGTGCGGCGCATCGCAGCGACGCGGCTCCCAGAGGTCGTAAACCATCGGAGCCTGATCCTCCCCGTTCTCGGCGCTCCGGGGATCGCCGCCCACCGCGTCAAGGAGAAAACAGGATTCACCGTTCGGTACGCCACCGCGCGCGCCGCCGACCTCCCCGCGTATCTCGATGCCGGCATGGTCGCTTCGCCGCCGATGCGCGAGCCGACCTTCACCTTTCGCGAGCGCCTCGTGCTGATCCCCGTCGAGCTCGTCGGCGCCCTCCCCCTCGTCGCGGCGCTGAGCGCCCTCCTCTTCCTGGCGGGCGCATCCGGAACGGGCGTCTTCACGCCGTCGGCGGGGGCCTCGGCCGTTGCTGCCTTTCTCGGCGCCGTCTTGACCGGCGTTGTCGCCACCCCCCTGCTGCTCCCCTGGCTGCCGACCCGCAGTTTCGCTGTCAAGGGGGCTGTCGCCGGAATCGCCTGGAGCGTTTTGTGGTTTTTACTGGCCGACGGCGCGTCGTGGGATGCCACTACGAAAGCGGCGGCCTTTCTCTGCTTGCCGGCGGTCAGCGCCTTTTACGCTCTCAACTTCACCGGATGCACCCCCTTCACCTCCATCTCGGGAGTGAAAAAGGAGATGCGTCTCTCTTTGCCCCTGATGGCGGGCGCCGTTCTCATCGGCTCGCTCGCCTGGCTCGCAGGAAGATTTCTGTGAAACATTTCACCTACCTGAAAAACGTCACGACCCTTGAGCTCAAGCGTGAAGACTGCATCGGATGCGGACGCTGCATCGAAGTGTGTCCCCACAGCGTTTTTCGCCCTGCCGGGAAGCAGGTTGAGATCGAGCAACGCGACCTGTGCATGGAGTGCGGCGCCTGCGCCGTCAACTGTCCGGTCGCGGCGATCCGCGTCGACGCAGGGGTCGGATGCGCTTCCGGGCTCATCACCGAATGGCTGCGCTCGCTCAAGCTCCCTTCCAACTCCGGCGGGTGCTGACGCCTCCCCCCGCCGCACATCCGCCTCCCCCCCTTCTGTCGCTTCTCTCTTCTCACCCCTTCAGCGCCCTAATTATTTGAATAATTTCATTTTCCTGCTATTATAATTTGGCTTTCCTCATTATAGAAAAGGAGGTGAAGGCGAATAGCTCTTATTCGATGTCTCATCGAAACCGTTCGTCCAACATTACTTTCAGGAGGCCAAAATGAAGAAGAAATTGATTGGAATCTCAATGATTGCAGCAGTTTTGCTGTGGTGGGCGGCCCCCTCCATGGCGTGGGGGCCCAGGTTGTCGGTCGACGAGGATACCTGGATTGAGCTCGGCTTTCTCGGACAGATGCAGTTCGAGTCGATCGAAAACGAAGCAGGGCTCAACAACAACCGGTGGAGCAACGAATTCTTTACCCGGCGGGCTCGTCTCATGGCTCAGGGGTCGGTCCATGAAATGGTGAAGTTCGTCTTCACCACCGACGTCCCCAACACCGGCAGAACCGGGGCGCCCAACACCCTCATCTGGAACGACGGACTCATCGACCTGCAGTTCGCTCCGGAGATCAACGTCTCCATCGGGCGCATTCTGCCCCCCTTCGCCATCGAGACGCAGGCTTCGGCCGTGACCCTTCTCGGCATCGACTACAACGTCAACGCCATCAAACTGCCGACAACCAACGATCGCGCCGCCTGGCGTGACGACGGTATCGAGGCCCGCGGCATCCTGGCCGGGGGGATGGTCGACTACCGCGTCGGCGTGTTCCGCGGAGAGCGTCGTACCACCGTCGACGGGGTCGATTTCAATCCCAACCAGGACGGGCGCTTCACCGGCATGATCATGCTCAATCTTGGCGACTCCCAGCCGGGATGGTTCTACAACCTGAACAGCCTCGGCGTCTTCAACATGCTGTCCGTGGGTGTCGGTTACGACCGCATCGCCAACTCCCACGCCAGCGACGGCGAGGCGTATGCCGTCTTCGCCCACTATGATCAGCCCATGGGGATCGGCCGCCTCACCGGCTCGGCCGCCTGGTACGACTGGGATGGCCCCAACTGGGCTGGCGGCTTTGAAGGGACGACGGCCTCGGCCCAGGTCGGCTATCTCATGCCGGCCGAGTTTCTCCCCGGCTCATGGCAGCCGGTGGTGCGTTTCCAGCGCCAGAATCCCGACATCGGGCGCACACTCAACACCGTCAATCTCGGGGTGAACTACTATCTCAAGGGACACAACATCAACTTCAAAGCCGACTACGCCATCAACGACAGACGAGTCCCGGACGACGGCCGCATCAGAGGCGGCTCCAAGCAGGACGCCATCCGCCTGCAGGCCCAGCTCTTCTTCTAAGATTCAGGGTATCTATTCACCAGGGGGCTCCTTCGAGCCCCCTTCTTTTCTCCTCCTGATAAATCGACCATCTCTGCCGTCATCTCATAAAAGGATCGTTCCCCGGCGTCTGAGCCTTCAGCAACTCCCCCGCCCCGACAGAACGACGCGGATTGTCTTGAGCAGGATCTTCACATCGAGCCACAGGCTCCACTGATCGATGTAGCTGAGGTCGAGGCGCACGATCTCGTCGAAGCTCTCGATCCCGCTGCGGCCGCTGACCTGCCACATCCCCGTGATCCCCGGCTTGATGCTGATGCGGCGGCGGTGCCAGTTCTCGTACCGGCTTACCTCATCCGGCGTCGGTGGGCGTGTGCCGACCAGACTCATGTCTCCTCTCAGAACGTTCCAGAACTGCGGCAGTTCGTCGAGGCTCGTCTTTCGCAAAAACCTCCCGACGCGGGTGACGCGCGGATCGTCCTTGATCTTGAAGATCGCGCCGTGCATTTCGTTGCGGGCCATCAATTCGTCTTTCCGGGCCTCGGCATCCAGGTGCATCGTGCGGAACTTCCAGCAGCGGAAGGTGCGGCCGGATTCCCCGATTCTGTTCTGACCGAAAAAAACCGGTCCCCGAGTGTCGAGCTTGATGGCGAGTGCGATTAGGGGAAGGAGAACGGCCGCCAAGACGAGTCCGAGCAAAGCACCGAGGATATCGAGAGACCGTTTGATGAGCAGTTGTTGTGCATCGAGTGATTTGGTGTGAAAGGTCAGTATCGGAATCTCGTTGTGAAACAGGCTGATTTCCTTCCGAGCCTTTTTCGTCTTGAAGAAGTCGAGCACCATGCGAACGGTTATCCCCATCTCCTCCAGTTCCAGAATCTGACTTTCCGCATCGACGAGCAGATCTCTCGGCAGACAGAACACGACCTCGTCGACGGGCTGCTCCTTGCAGATCTCCACGAGATCGCTCATGTGCCCGAGAACCGGAAGCCCTTCGACCCTATGCTGCAGAGGCGGGGCCACCGCCTGCACGAAGCCGATCACCCGCAGACCCCAGTCGGCGTGTTCATTCACAAGCTCGTTGAAACGTCTCGCCTTCTCGCGGGTTCCTACGATGAGGATTCGGCGGTAGTTGTAGCCGCGGCGGCGGAAGAATCCGAGAAGGAGACGCACGGCGGTTTTTTCGACGGCAAGTAGGGAAAAGGATAGCAGGACGAAAATGAGGAAAAGACTTCGGCTGAACACATCCCGGTCGATGAAGAAGATGACCGAGGCGGCCATGCAGGCGGCGTAAAGGTGCACGATGGCCAAGCGACGCCATATTTCCCAGAGGCTGAGTCGTCGGATGGAGGCGAAGAATCTGAACCGCGCAAGCACGATCCCCCAGATCGGGAGGATGAGCAGCAGCGTCCAGGCGTATTCGCGCAGGGCGAACAGGGGAGGCCCCCAATTCGCGCGGAGCAGGTAGGCGAGCAGGAAAGCTCCCGTCACCAGCGTCAGATCTGTGAGGACCGTGAAACGCGTGATCAGTCCCGCCTGCTCGCGAAGCATAGATGGAACCTCTTATAGAGCAGGCGAATCGGACGCGACGGATTTTCGACCGATCGCTCGCGTCCCGCGTTCGGCCGCCCAGAACTTTTTCTGCATGCTCAAGCGGCACTTGAACTTCATGGGGAGGTGCCTCTCGAGGAGCCCCAGGCGAAAGCCCAGGTACCGCAGCGGGGTTCGTATCAGAGCGACCGGAGCTTTCAATGGTTTACGAAGCATCAGATGCCTCAACTCCGAAACCGCAAAGCGCCATCCCTCCCCTTCGGCATTGCTGAACTCGCGTCTGACCCACGGCTCGCGCGCATGAAAGACGCCGATATCGAAATATCTTTGGAATTCTTGCCGCATGGTGTATCGATGGGAATGGATGACGGCCGCGTCGGCGCAATACTTGACCTTCCATCCTCGAAGGAGCATCCGCGCCGCGACGCACGTATCTTCACTGACGATGGTATGCTCGGGGAAGTTCCCTACACTTTGCAGCGCTTCGCGTCGGTAGGCGGCAAAAGAGTTGGAGATGAAGGCTGCCTTCAGTCCCATTCGAGGGATATCGAAGATCGATTTACTCAGGCTCTCGCGCGGATAGTTGAAGTGACGGGCGTGCCTTTCAATCTGACACGCGTCGGCTCTGGGTATTTGGCGACCGTAGGCGGCGCCGACCACCGGATCGTCGAAGGCACGCAGGAGAGCGCGCAAAGCAAATGGGTCCGCCAGTACCGCATCTTGGGTCAGGAAAACGATCCTGTCGCACCCCTCGAGGAACTCGACCGCCTTCCTTCGCGTTCCGCCGTGATCGAAGGACTGTGGATCGATCCTCAGGATTCTGCAGTTCGGTTGAGCATCGATGTCCCGGCATGAAGAATCGATGAGCAGGACGTCATCGATCTTCACCTTCTGGGCGTCGAGCGATCTGATCAGCTCCGGGAATTCCGGTCCCGGGTTACAAAGCGGAATGCAGATCCCAGTTCTCATCGCAAAGATCCGACTGTCGTCCATTGTTTTGAATTTTCTAATCTCATGAAGACTATCATCTGTACCACTTCTTTCGGCATTCTCAATCGAGGTCGAGTCGAAGTTCTTCTCTCAAAGGTCCGTTCGTCCCCTGCACACCGTCTCTGAGACCGCGATGAATCCAGATTATCGATTCGAGACGCCTGGAAGAAAAACACAGGTACATCCCGATCAACCGGGTGAGCCGGAAGATGTCGGCAGAGATCCATTTCCAGGGAATATGCGGCATCCGGTACATCAGCAGACTGTTTCTCACGATGTAGTAGAGGCGGAAAGGCTTGTGCAGCGGTTGCTGACGCCATCTTCCGATCCAGAGCCGAACGCTTTTTTCTCCGAGAGCGTGTTCGAGGACGACATCCCAAAGTCCAAAGGCGCGAAACCCCAACCTTGCGGCACGGTGGAACCACTCGGTGTCGACATGATCTATGAAGAGCTTCTCGTCGAAGAGACCGACCTCTTCGAAAACGGCCAGCTCGTAGAAGGAGCCGGAAGAAATCAGGAAATCGGCAGCGACGATCCCTGCCGTCGATCCGCTCCCCGCATAAACATTCCGCAGCCACCTGTAGCGCACGAATCTCGAGGTATGACCGGTCCTACGGTCCCGATATCGGGGGCCGACCGCAGAGACCCGGACGCCCCTAATGCCGAGCTCCTGGACGGCATTGAGGCAGCGGGCAATCATTCCGTCGGGAAGGACGCTGTCCTGATCGAGAAGGAGCACATATCGGTATCCATCCTTGCGGGCCCGCGAAATTCCCGCATTGAACCCCGATGCGATCCCTTTGTTCTCACCCAAAAAAATCGTTTCAACCTTGCCGGTGTGGGGCGCGATGAAATCGCGGGCGGAGCCGTTGTCGACGACATAGACGCGATCGACCTGTGAGGTGACCGCACAAAGCGCCTTCTCGAAAAGAGCCTGGTCGGGGTTGAAAGTGACGACAACGGCACAAACCTGATCCATCAGCGTGGCCTGCTCAGTAAAGCGAGTTTGTCAGAACCTCCCTGCTCACCGCCGTTTACGATCTCCCGATAGAGGCTTGTCAACCACTCGACCTGTTGTTCAATGGTGCGGATTCCTGATTTCTCAACGCAGATCCGCGCCTTGAAACGTTCCACCTGGGAGTCGAGGCTCCGAAGGAGATCGATGAGCTCCGTTTTGTTCTCCGGGTCAAATGCGAACCCGTTCCGGCCGGAATCGATATCCTCGGCCAAGGCGCCACGACGCGAAGCTACCACCCAGACACCCGCCATGAGCGCCTCCCGAACGATCAGACCGAAACTCTCAGGCGCCAAGGACGGTACGATGACGACGTCGATTGTTGCGAAAAAGTCCTGAAGCATCCGCTCGGGAGAGATTTTCGGCTTCAGCTTCGCCAAAGTCGAACCCCACGACTCTTCTCGCTCTACGCCTTGGGGCAAGGAGAAATCCAGTACGAGGACCTCGCAATTGTTAAGCTTTGCCTCGATCACTGCCTCCTTGAGCAAGTAGTATCCTTTATGCAGGCAGACACCCCCTGCGTAGCCGAGTCGAAGGACGCCGTCCTGCGTCGTCGCAGAGACGGGGCCGAGAAACGGCACCAATCCGTTCTGATCGACCACGACATTCTCAAACCCGTTATGGCGATACAGCTCTGCCTGGAATTCGGAGACGGCCAACAGACGACTCGCCTTCTTGAGAATCTCGGACAGGATTCGACGTCGACGCAAGGAGGCCGTCATATCGTCCGTCTGTCCCACGATTCGAAGGGGGTCGCTCTGGTTGGCGTCGCACAGTCTGCCTTCAGGGTCGACGAGAAACTGGTGGTCTGAAATCCACCAGGAGTCGTGCAGGGTGACGACGTAGGGGATACTTCTTTCGATCGCTGCACCGACGACCGACGCCGTCAGCCGCTGGACGCAATGGAAGTGAATCAGATCGGGGCGGAGAAAATCGAGGTAATCGCCGAACGCCCTCTGTACTTCGGCATCCCCATATTGCCAGTCGAATCTCGGCGTCGCAGGGATAGTCAACCGCGTGACATGAACGCCGTCCTGAACGTCTTCTGTGACACAATAAGGCGAAGAGCCGCCATCAAGATCGTACGTAAAGACGTACGGCTCGAAATGCATGTGATTTTTCGTTAATTCGGCGACGATGTTGCGCATGACGCCTGTGGCGCCACCGTATCCTTGAGGCGGGTAGAGGACATTGACGAAGAGCACGCGCGATTTATTCTCATCCGCGAGGCGGACATTCCCTCTGAGCGACTCCTGCCGGACGGCCGCCTCAACGACGGTTCGCAGGTTGTCCGACAAAATCCGTCGCCCATAACGCGAGAGGGCCGATTCGGCAGCCTTTTGCCCCATTCGGTCGCGCAACTGCGGATCGGCGACGAGTCGATGCAGTTTCTCGAACCATTCCTTCCGGCTCGCCGCAAGGAAGCCATCGATCCCGTCGCACAGGATTTCACGATAGGTTCGGGTGGCGCTGACGACCGACGGAACATGAAAAAGCGCCGCTTCGAGCCACTTGATTTCACTTTTGCAATCTTCGAATATTCCCGATTTCAGAGGTGCTATGCTGAGATCGCATTGAGAAACGATCTCCCAGTACGCCTCGGGATCGGCAAGAAAAGGTATCCGGTCGATCTTGTCGCTATGAATTTGCAGCTCTGCGGGGAGCGCCAGCGGGCCGACGATGAGCAAACGGACGTTGTCGCACGCCGACAGCAGTTCGGCGATCGGTTCCGCTGCGACCTGAAAATCCGCATCGTGGGTACGTGTTCCGCTGCCATAAAAGATGGTGACGAAGGGGCGCCAGTGACGCGCCGGGCACGACGAGGCGAAGCGAATGATCGGTTCATCCAACGCGTTGCGATGAACAAAGGCTTTTTTCCTCTCGACCAGCGGCGCCATCTTCTCGGCTAGCGATGGGGTCGACGCGATGGCGTATGAGCAAAGAGAGATCGCCTTGCGGTAGAGATCGACTCCCTGAACGAGCCCCTGATATTCCCTTCGGGAGAGAGTCCGACTGTAGTCGGAGTACGGCCCCGGGTAATGCTCCGGATCGAAGATCAGATCGTCGATATCGTAAAAGGTGACTTTGCCGAGGCGTTTTGCATACAGGATCGTTTCGACGACGCCTTGGAACGCAGGGACCCTGTAGAAAATCACGATATGGGCGAAATGAACCATCCTTTTTGCGTCCGACGCGTCCTTCCAGGAAACCCATTTCACCCTCCAACCGAGGGATTCCATTTGCTCCATCTTCTGCTTGACTCGGTAACGGAAACAGGCCTGAAGGGACTCCTCGATGACGAGCAGTACCTCGGGATTTGTTGAAATACGCGGCACCAGCGTCGGCGGCGGAGCCACCGAGGGATCCTCGGCTCGGAGATTCGAAATCGAAGCGGCTGACGACGGGGAGCTTCGGAAAAATGAGAGAAGATGTTTGATCATCAGGCAGGAACGGATCGCAGCGCAAAGGATCAGGTTGAAGAGGAAAACGAGCCCTTTGCGCCTCTCGATGAGTGCCAGAAAATGTTCGGTCCTGACCCTGTCGGGATGAGCGAAGCGCTTTAATCTCGCGTAATCGATCACCTGTGTTCCCCATATGTGCGTGCGGATCCAGCTGTCAACCTCTCACGAAGCGCTAATACCCTGGAGCGCAGTTTCCAGGTTCGCGAGGATTGAATAAGCGAAAGATCTTGCTGAAGGATATCGACCCGGCTTTCCAGCTCACGGATCTTCTCGTGAGCGCAGATCACCTCTCCGGTTTTGGCCAACAACTCTCTTCTGGAGTCGCCTAGCTCCTTTTCTGCTATTCCGACTCGTGTTTTCATCGCCTTGTTTTCCAGGCTCAATTCGCCGACTATCTCATTTCTCCTCTCGACATCTCGCTTCAACATCTCGATTTCCAAGGTTTTTCCGGGCAGCAGCTGCTCAGGGAGCAGGGTTCGATCCGAACGCGTGTTTCCTCCCTGACTCGGCACACTCAAGGAGGTGCCATGGAGGGGACGATGTCCCTTCACCACTTCTTCGTATGCACCTGCAATATAGCGAGTGCCCAACCTGCTTCCCTCCGGAGTCGATTTTCTGATTGCGCACATTGAATTAATGAACTCTACGGAATGAAAATCCGAAGCGTGCAAATACTTGTCTATCCCATACTTTTGATTGAATTTATCCAGAAACTCTTCAGAGTCGAAATTCAAACCCCAATGTTCTGCATTGACCAGATCAATCAGCGTCTTGAAGAAGCTGACGGCAGAAAATTGATCAAACAATCCTCCTTCGTAATCGTCCCAGTAACTGCAATGCACATCCTCTACGATGTAGAGGCCATCAGATGACAATTTATTGAAGTAGGTATAAAAGGATTTGACGATGTCGGAGGATCGATGTGAACCGTCGTCTATGATGATGTCGAACGTCGAAGAGGCGCGCTGTATCTCATCCGCCGTTTCTGGCGCATTGGCATCGCCGAGAACGATCGAAATCCTCTCGTCATCGAATTCAAGTCTGGAACAGTCCTGATTGATATCGCACCCGACCAGACGGACGGCATTGGGGAAATATTTGCCCCAGATCTCCAGCGATCCCCCGTTTTGGACGCCGATTTCCAGAAGACGTACTTCACGGTGTCGATGCGGCGCTAGGAGCCGATCGTATTCCGCGAGGTACAAGGACCATTTGTCCGAGACTTTCCCCGAATGTTCCTGATAGAGCTCCTTTAGACTTTTCATGGCTGAAGCGACACCCTTTCAAAGGGGATCCCGACAAGTCCCCAGCGCACCTTGCTGGACGAAACCGTGAGGACCAAAGCGTCATGCATCCAGTGGTGTTGAACGTGATGGGTGAGATCGCCTTCGGCGACCGACGCCATCACCGCATATTGACCGTTGGGGAGCATCGGCAAACGAAATACGAACTCGCCCGTGAATTCCTGCCCTGCTGCGATCGGTGTCGGATTCAGGTCGGTAAACGGCAGAGTGTTCTCTCCGAACAGATCCTGTCCGAGGCGGTCACGTACCAAAAAACCCAGTATCGGTCGTTCAAGAGCCTTTGCAGCGCGCGCGCGAATCAGCATCCGCACCCGCTCTCCGCCACGGAAGAAGTCCTCCTGACCTGCGCGCAAACTCTCGAGACGAACATCGAGGATTTCCGCCGATCCCGTCCTCCATCCCTTTGCCGTATGGAGGTTTTCTTCAGGGGTGAGCGTCGATCCGTAATCGTAGAGCACCGCCTCATCAGCGACGACATCCTGCGCGGATCGATTCGATTCATTCGAAATGAGAGTGGCTTCCTCACCGTAAATCGCCTGCAGAGTGAATTGAAGGTAGGCTTCCGCGACCTCCTTCGCCGGCCCGATCCGGCGCACCTCACCGGCATTGAGCCAGAGCGCGCTCTTGCAGAGGTTGAGTACGGAGTTGATATCGTGGCTGACGAAGATCAAGGTGCCCCGCTCCTTGAAGGCCCTGATGAACCGCATGCATTTTTGGGTGAAAACCGCGTCCCCTACCGAGAGCGCCTCGTCGATGACGAGAATGTCCGCATCGACATGGGCGATCACCGCAAAGGCAAGCCGCACATACATGCCGCTGGAATAGGTCTTTACCGGCTCATCGATGAACCCGCCGATGTCGGCGAATTTCGCTATCGCCCCGAACCGCTCGTCGATCTGCTCTTTGGCGAGGCCGTAGAGAGAAGCCGCCATGTAAACATTTTCCCTCCCGGTGAAATCGGGGTTGAACCCGGCTCCAAGCTCCAGAAGGGCCGCAACCCGTCCGAAGGTCTGCACCGAGCCTCCGGTGGGGGTCAATGTGCCGCAGAGCATCTGCAAAAGCGTCGATTTGCCCGAACCGTTGCGCCCGATGATCCCGAGAGTCTCCCCTTTCGCGATTTCCAGGGACACATCGCGCACGGCCCAGAACTCGTTGAAATACCGCCTCTGCTGCAATCCGCCCCAGCGGCGAAGCCGTGGAAGAAAAAACTGCTTCAGCCGATCGCGCGGCGCCGCATAGATCTGGTAGCACTTGCTCAGATCGCGTGTCCGGATCGCCACCTCACAGGACATCGGCGAAACCCTTGCGCGTCTTTTGAAACCAGAGAAATCCCGCGGCGGCGACCGTCAGACTCCCTGCGGCGTACAGGGCGAGCGCCCGCCCGTCCGGCATCTCCCCCCAGATCAAAACGGCACGCGTCTGCTCGATGACGAGCCCCAGGGGATTCAAAAACATCAACGGCTGAATCGATTCCGGAAGGGCCGACGCGGGGAAAAAGATGGGGCTCAAAAACAAGAGGGCCGTCGTGAGGATGCCGATCACCTGGGAGACGTCGCGCAGGTAAACCCCCAGCGACGCAAGAAACCAGGCGATCCCCGTGGTGAGAAAAACCAGCGGCAACAAGATGACCGGCAGCCAGATCACCGTCCACGGAATGGTACGGTGTATCGCGGCAGTGGCGACGAGCAGAACCCCGATGCTGATGAGGGCGTGAAAGAGAGAGGCTCCGGCGGCCACCACAGGGAAGACTTCGAGGGGAAAGACAACCTTCTTGACGTAGTTCACATTCCCGACGATCAGCCCGGGTGCCCGATTGACGACCTCGGAAAAGAAATTGAAGACAATCAGTCCCGCAAAGAGAATCAACGCGAACTCCGCGTGACTCCCCGTCCCCGCCTCACCCCACCTCGCCTGAAAGACCACCCCGAAGACGAAGGTGAAGACGGCGAGCATCAGTAACGGCTGGAAAAAGGACCACAACAGCCCCAGCACCGACCCACGATACCGACCGACTACTTCCCTGCAGATCAACTGCCTGATGAGATAACGGTTGCGCCAGAAGGTACCCGACGCGTCGCTGAGGTGTGAAATCATCGAATTCGCTGCACAATCTGAGTGGAGAGCAGGCGGCGGTTCCCGGATGGGATCCAAGGCAAGATTGTACCCCGCAAATTAGATTTTGCAAATTCTCGAGGGAAGGAAAAGTGTTTGGGCGGGGATTTGGCAAGCCCGGCAAAGGACGTGCCGAGACAGCAACATCCGGATGGGAATCAGTCGAAGAGATCGGCAGCTGCGAACATCACGGCATTCTGATCCTTGGATGACAGCAGGGGATTTTGGTTAAGAGGCCAGCGGATCGCCAATTCGGGATCTGCCCAGCAAATCCCCTGCTCGAATTGCGGAGAGTAGTAGTTAGTGGTTTTGTAGAGAAACTCAGCCCATTCAGAAACGACGAGAAATCCGTGGGCGAATCCTTCGGGAATCCACATCTGTCTCTTGTTTTCAGCCGAGAGAAACACTCCGATCCATTTGCCGAAAGTAGGCGATGATCTTCTGATATCGACCGCGACATCGAAGACCTCTCCGGCCGTGCAGCGCACGAGTTTTCCCTGTGCTGCGGGAGGGAGTTGATAGTGCAGGCCCCGCAGGACTCCCTTCGCAGAGCGGGAGTGGTTGTCCTGAACGAAGTGGACGTCGAGGCCCGTCGATTCCCTGAAAACTTTCTCGTTGTAGCTCTCGTAAAAGAAGCCGCGTTCGTCGCCGAAGACTCGTGGCTCGAGGATGAGAACGTCGGGAATATCAGAGGGAAGTACCCTCACAGCTCGACTCCGTCGCGCACGATCATCTCCAGATACTGACGGTAGCTCGATCGGGGGGTTTCCTCGATGACGGCGGCCATCTCCTCCTTGCCGTAGAAGCCGAGCTTGAAGGCGATCTCCTCCAGGCAGGCGATCTTGAGTCCTTGACGGGCCTCGAGGGTTCCGATGAAGTGGCTTGCCTCCAGCAGGCTCATATGGGTTCCGGTGTCGAGCCAGGCGATGCCGCGCCCGAGCCTCTCCACCGTCAGTTCGCCTTTTTTCAGATAATTGATGTTGAGATCGGTGATTTCAAGTTCGCCGCGGGCGGACGGGGTAAGCGCTCGCGTCATTTCGACGACCTTGTGATCGTAGAGATAGAGCCCCGGAACGGCGTAGTGAGATTTGGGTCGCGCGGGCTTCTCTTCGAGGCTGAGAACACGCCCTTCCCTGTCGAATTCGACAACGCCGTAGCGCTCGGGGTCGGTCACCGGATAGCCGAAGACACGGGCGCCACCGGAGAACTCACGTACGATGCGATCAAGATTCATCTTCCCGTAGAAGATGTTATCCCCGAGAATCAGGCAGACGGGCTCTGCTGCGATGAACTTCTCTGCGACGAGAAAAGCCTGGGCGATCCCCTTCGGTTCGGGTTGGACGGCGTAGGTGAATCGAACGCCGAAACGTCGGCCATCGCCGAGGAGCGCCTCGAACCGGGGGATATCGTGGGGAGTGGAGATGATGAGAATATCGCGAATCCCCGCCAGCATGAGGGTGGCCAAGGGATAATAGATCATCGGCTTGTCGTAGACGGGCTGCAGCTGCTTGCTCGCCACCTGGGTCAGGGGATAGAGCCGCGTTCCGGCGCCGCCCGCCAGTACGATACCTTTGCGTATGCCGCTCATAAAAAAGTCACTCCATCAATTGGCATGAGTCCTGGCGTCGAAGTACGTTCTCAAGCTCTCGCGCCAGTGCGGAATTTCATATCCAGTCTCACAGCAATACTTCTCTTTGGAAAAGATTGAATATGCCGGTCGCGGTGCTGGAAGCGGATAGTCCTGCGTTGGAATCGGGACGATGCGCCGTGCCTTTACGGCTGTGCCGAGCCGTTCGAGCTCGGCAACGATCGCCGTGGCAAACTCGTGCCACGAACATGAGCCGCTATTCGAGACATGGTAGATACCGTACGGCGTGAAGCCTGAAGCGCGAGGGGTGTCGAGGGTCAGAAGATTGAAGATCGCCTGCGCCAGATCGCCGGTGTAGGTCGGGGTGCCGAACTGGTCGGCGACGATGCGAAGCTCTTCGCGCTCGCGAGCCAGACGGATGATCGTCTCGACGAAATTCTTCCCTCCCGGACCGTAGAGCCAGCTGGTGCGAATGATGAAGAAGCGGTCAAGACCGCTCTCCTGAATGGCCGCTTCTCCGAGGAGCTTCGAGCGTCCGTAAGCCGAGAGGGGCTGGGGGAGATCGTCTTCGCGGTACGGCTCGCGCTTTTTGCCGTCGAAGACGTAATCGGTGGAGACGTGAACCAGACGCGCACCGCAGTCGCGGGCGGCTTCGGCCAGATATCCCGGACCGTGGCCGTTCACCCGGGTGGCGATCTCTTCCTCGGTTTCGCAGGCATCGACGTTGGTGAAGGCCGCGCAGTTGATGACGGTGTCGGGCCGAAGCGCGACGAGGGTGCGAAGGACCTGATCGCGATCGGTGATGTCGAAATCGGGCAGGTCGAAGGGGAATATTTCATACTCGGCCGGGGCGACGGCGTGCACCATCGAGGCGAGCATGCCGCTGTGGCCGACCAGGGCTAGTCTGCGCATGCCATCCGCTCTCCGTACACCCCCTGGTAGTAGTCGCGATAGGCTCCGCTGCGCACCTCGTCGATCCAGCGCCGGTTTTCGAGATACCAATCGACGGTGCGTCGAATCCCCTCCTCGAAGGAGACCGAGGGCTTCCACCCGAGCTCGCTGCGGATTTTGGTTGCGTCGATGGCGTAGCGCCGGTCGTGGCCGGGGCGGTCGGTCACGAAACGGATGAGGGAGGTGCGGGGCGCGCCGCCTTCAAGAGGTCCGACCCTCTCATCGAGAATTGCGCAGATGGTGCGCACCACCTCGATGTTCTGCTTTTCGCTGTTGCCGCCGACGTTGTAGGTCTCCCCCGCCCTCCCCTTCTCCAACACGGCCAAAATCGCGGCACAGTGATCTTCGACGTAGAGCCAGTCGCGAACGTTCTTCCCGTCGCCGTAGACCGGCAGTTCCTTCCCTTCCAGCGCGTTGCTGATGATCAGGGGGATCAGCTTCTCAGGGAAATGATAGGGTCCGTAATTGTTGGAGCAGTTGGTGATCAGGGTCTGCAGGCCGTAGGTGTGATGGTAGGCGCTGACCAGATGATCGGAGGAGGCTTTGCTGGCCGAATACGGCGAGCGCGGATCGAAAGGGGTCTCTTCGGAAAAGAGACCGGTATCGCCGAGCGAGCCGTAGACTTCGTCGGTGGAAACGTGGAGGAAGCGGGGCGCGGATCTCCCAAAGGTTATCTCGTCCCTCTTTCCTCGTCCCTCGTCCCTGAGCCATTCTTTTCGGGCCGCTTCGAGGAGAGTGAACGTCCCCAGGATATTGGTGCGGATGAACTCTGCGGGCCCTTCGATGCTGCGATCGACATGCGACTCGGCGGCGAAGTGGACGACCGTGTCGATCTTCTCATCCGAGAAGATCTCCTCCACCAGCGATGCGTCGCAGATGTCCCCTTGCACGAAGCGGTAGTTCGGTGACCGTTCGATGTCGACGAGATTGGCGGGATTGCCGGCGTAGGTCAGCTTGTCGAGATTGACGATGCGGCAGTCGGGCAGCTTTTCAATGGCGATGCGTACAAAATTGGAGCCGATGAAACCGCAACCTCCGGTCACCAGAATGTTCTTCATTTCCGTCCTTTCACTGGCAAAATTCAACTTCGCAATCAAGGGCGAGATGAATCGCGCCCCTACCACGCAACCGGTGCGCGGTAGGGGCGCAACTCATTGCGCCCTGCCTCATCGATCACAGACTCCAATAGAGCAAACCCGCCTCTTCCACCTCGGTGCGGCGCAGGGCCGATTTGACGTCCATGATCACCCCCTTGCCGTTGCCGTTGCAGCAGAGCTGCTTCAGGCGCGCCGGTGTGAAATCGCTGAACGCGTTGTGGGAGACCGCCCAGACGACGGCATCGACAGCCCCGGCGGCGTCCAGTTGCACAAGATCCAGGCCGTACTCGTGGCGGGCGTCTTCGGGGTCGGCAAGGGGATCGTGCACCAGCGTCTCGATCTCGTATTCCTTGAGCTCCCGGAGGATATCGACGACTTTGGTATTGCGGATGTCGGGGACGTTCTCCTTGAAGGTGAGCCCCAGGATGAGGACCCGCGCCCCCTTGACCGCCTTGTCGGCCTGAATCATCTTCTTCACCGTCATCTCGGCGACGTATTTGCCCATGCCGTCGTTGATGCGGCGGCCGGCGAGGATGACCTGGGGGTTGTATCCGATCTCTTCGGCCTTGTAGGTGAGATAATACGGGTCGACGCCGATGCAGTGTCCCCCCACCAGGCCGGGGAAGAATTTGAGGAAATTCCACTTCGTCCCCGCCGCCTCGAGGACGTCGCGGGTCGGAATCTCCATCTTGTTGAAGATGATGGCGAGCTCGTTCATCAGAGCGATGTTGAGGTCACGCTGGGTGTTTTCGATGACCTTGGCCGCCTCGGCGACCTTGATGGAGGAGGCGCGATGGACGCCGGCGGTGACGACCATCTCATAGACGGCAGCAACCGTCTCGAGGGTCTCGGCGTCCTGCCCCGCGACAACCTTGACGATCTTGTCGACGGTGTGGACCTTGTCTCCGGGGTTGATGCGCTCGGGGGAGTAGCCGACCTTGAAATCGCGCCCGCACTTCAGGCCCGATTCCTTTTCGAGGATGGGGACACAGATTTCCTCGGTCACGCCGGGGTAGACCGTCGATTCATAGACGACGATGGAGCCTGGTGCGAGATTGCGACCGATGGTCGTCGACGAGGAGATGACCGGGCGCAGGTCGGGGGTGCGGTGCTCGTCAATGGGGGTCGGAACCGTTACGATGATGAAACGCGCCTCGCGCAGACGAGCGGGATCGAGGGTATAGTCGATATGGGTCGAGGCGAGGTCGTCACGGGACATCTCCGCGGTGGAGTCGAAACCGCGGCGCAACTCGGCGATCTTCTTTTCACTGATATCGTAGCCGATCACCTTGGCCCGGCGCCCGAAAGCAGCGGCAAGGGGGAGCCCGACATATCCGAGGCCGACGACGGCGATGCGAGCATCCCCTTTTATGATTCGATCAGCTGTAACCATGATGGATGTGTCCTCTCGAAGGGAGAAAGTTACTTTAAGTAAATTTCTCTAACTTATCGGACGACTCGAAAATGTCAACGCCCGACAGGATGCGTTCGGCGGCGTCCAAGAGATCGCGGCAGCAAGGGGTGCGGGGAACTTTGTGCGCCTCGCTTTTGCCGTATCCCGTCAGAACGAGCACAGAGCGGCACCCCGACCTCTTTCCGGCTTCGATATCGGCGACCTTATCTCCTACCATGAAAGAGGCGCTCAGGTCGATATCGAAATCGGCTGCGGCCTGCAACAGCATCCCGGGATTTCCCTTGCGGCAGTCGCATTCCCGCCGATACTCTCCCACCCCTTCGTGCGGATGGTGAGGGCAGACGTAAAAGGCGTCGATGGCAGTATCGAAGCGGGCGAGCTCGGCCTGCAGATGAGCGTGGAGCCGCTGTACGTCCTCAAGGGGGAAATATCCTCTCGCCACCCCCGACTGATTGCTCACGACGATGACGAGAAAACCGGCCTGCTTCAGGCGCCGAATCGCCTCGGGAGCACCGGGGATGAACTCGAAATCCTCCACGCGATGCAGATAGTTCTTCTCGACGTTTATGGTGCCGTCACGATCGAGAAAAACCGCCCGGCGCGCGGTTTTTCTCGCCAACTCCTCACTCATCACTCCTCACTGTATTGCCGAAGAATTCTCTCGACAATCCCCGTCGTCGATTTGCCATCGACGAAGTGAATCAGTTCGACCCGCCCTCCCCAGCTTTCGACGAGATCTTTTCCGACGACCCCTTCGGGGGTGTAGTCTCCCCCTTTCACGAGAATCTGCGGACGGAGAGCGCAAATCAGATCCCGGGGAGTGTCTTCGTCGAAGACGACGACGTAGTCGATGCAGTTAAGAGCCGCCATGATGTGTGCGCGCTCCTCCTGGCTGATGAGAGGTCGTTTCGGTCCTTTGAGCCGGCGGATGGAGGCATCGGAGTTGAGCCCGAGGACGAGCAGATCTCCGAGTCGTCGGGCGGCCTGAAGATATTTGACGTGCCCGACGTGCAGAAGATCGAAGCATCCGTTGGTGAAGACGACGGTTTTTCCCCTGCGACGCTCTTCCTCCAGGCGCCGGGCGAGGACCTCGCGCGAAGCGATCTTTGCATCGCCGTCGTGGTGGAGATGGGAGTGCGCCGCGAGGAGCTCATCCGGAAGGACGGTGGAGGTGCCGACTTTCCCCACGACGACGCCAGCGGCGAGATTCGACAGCCGGGCCGCGTCGGGCAGGGGGAGCCCGCCGGCCAGTGCGGCCCCAAGGAGGCAGAGGACGGTATCGCCGGCGCCGGTCACGTCGAAAACTTCGCGGGCGAGGGTCGGGATATTTTCCTGCGAGCCGTCGCGAAAGAAGAGCGTCATCCCCTCTTCACTGCGGGTGATCAGCAGAGCGTCAAGGTCGAGCTCCTCCCGCAGGGTGCGCCCCGCGAGATGCAGCGACTGCTCATCGTCGATGGAGATGCCGGAGGCGATTTGCGCCTCCTTGCGGTTGGGGGTAAGAACCGTCGCCCCGCGATATTTGCGGTAGTCGCTCCCCTTCGGATCGATGACGACCGGCACTGCACATTCCCGTCCGGCGGCGATGATCCTGCGCAACAGCCCCTCGGTGAGGACCCCTTTGAGGTAGTCGGAGACAAGAATGACATCGGTCGCTGAAACCGTCTCCTCGACAAAGAGAGCCATCCGCTCTTCCAGAACCGCCGAGACGGGAGCGCGGCTCTCCCGATCGAAGCGCAGCATCTGCTGATTGCTGGCGAGAATGCGCGTCTTGCGTCCGGTCGTCCGTCCTGGTTCGGAGAAGATCCCCCTCGTCCCGACGCCCAGATCCCCCAGCATCCCCTCAAGACGCCGTCCATCCTCATTGTCTCCCAGTACGCTTGCCACCTCAACGCGACAACCGAGGGCCAGCAGATTATTGACGACGTTCCCCGCTCCTCCGAGGCGCAGATCCTCTCGCCCGATATCGACGACCTGCACAGGGGCCTCGGGGGAGATGCGATCTGTCTTTCCCCAAAGATACTCGTCAAGCATCAGGTCGCCGATCACCAGGGCGCGTACGGCGGGAAGACGGGAGAGAAAACTTTCAATTTCGAGTCGGTTCATGATCAAAATCCGTAAAGTGAGGCGATACCTCCCCTCACCCCTAACTCCTTACTTTACTGATCCGCTCAAGCACGGCAGCGGCGAACAAAGGAATATTGATCTCGTGATGGCCCGTAATGGTGAACCCGCGCCCCCCGCCGGAGGTCGGCCGCTTCACCACATTCTGCAGGGGGCGGTAATGCTGGATCATGTCGAAATTGGCGGTGGTGAAGTTGTCGACATGATGGCCGAGGTTCTGAACGACGGAGAGCGCCTTGAGAAAGACCTCGGGGAGGAGGACGGCCGAGCCGACGTTGAGCCAGACCCCTCCGTCGCCTAAATCGGCGACGACGGAAGCGAGGAGGCGAAAATCGCGAAAGGTCATTTCGCCGGTGATGGCGCCGTCGACTTCGGGGTGCTGATGGATGATGTCGGTTCCAAGTGCAACGTGCACGGTCACGGGAATCTTCTTTCCGATGCAGGCCGCCAGAAGGCTGTATTCACGATAGGGATGCTCTCCCTCGACGATGCGCTTTGCGATCGCTTCGCCGAAACCGATGCCGTCCGAGAGCCCTTCGCGAAGAGCCCTGTTCATCCCGCCGCCCGTCTCTTCGGAGAAGCCGAAATCCCCCGAGTGCAGGACCGCTCCGACGTCCTCAGAAGTCGCCCCGACGAGGGAGACTTCGTAATCGTGGATGGCGGCCGAACCGTTCATCGCCACGGCCGTGACGATCTCGGCATCGATGAGCGCCTTCAGGATCGGCTGCAGGCCGCACTTGATCACGTGCCCGCCCATGGCCAATACGACCGGACGCCCTTTGCGCCTGGCCTCCACGACGGCGTCAACGACGCCGCGCAGGCTGTCGGCTCCCAGCAGGCGGGGCATGGCGTCGAAGAAGTCGGAGAAGGTGGAACCCGGCCGAAGGCTTCCAGCGAAATGTTCCTTGACGTTGACCTTGTTGTCGCGGGTTTTGATGGAGTAGGTTTTGATCCCCTGCAGGTCGATGGGGCGGTAGGTCTTCATTGAACTGTTCCGCAATCGGACGACAGATCGATTTCCTGTTCGATCAAACCGCAAAGCAGATGAAGAATGGTAATATGAGCCTCCTGGATATGTGAAACCTCCAACTCCGGGACCGTAAGGGCGAGATCGACCGCTTCGGCAATTTGACCACCGTCTCTTCCGAGAAGGGCAACGGTGGAGCACCCGAGGGAATTCGCGACGCTGAGCGCGCGGATGACGTTCTCGGAACGACCGCTGGTGGAAATCCCGATAACGACATCACCAGGCCGCGCAAGGGCCAGGACCTGTCGCCTGAACACTTCATCGAAACCGAAATCGTTCCCCAGCGCCGTCAGGATGGAAGTATCCGTGCTCAATGCAATGGCCGGAAGAGGTTTGCGCTCCCGCAAAAAACGACCAACCAATTCCGCAGCCATGTGCTGGGCATCCGCCGCCGAACCACCGTTGCCCATTATCAGAATCTTGTTTCCTCGATGAAGTACCTCGGTAAGCAGCTGAGCACATCGCAAAATCTCCTCGTCGAGCTCATTGACCACCCGCTCCAGAGCACGCAGATGCCCGGCAAAATAGTCGGCCAGAGTCGACCTCATCCGGGCCCTCCTCGCAAGCGCTTGACAGGAGAGCGCAGGATCTACAGGTTGCGTTTGTACCATTCGATGGACTCCCTTAGGCCGTCCCTGAAGTTGATCCCCCCCTCGTACCCGAGCAACCGGCGTGCCTTGGAGATGTCAGCCAGACTGTCGCGGACATCACCTTGGCGAAGAGGACCGTGAACCGGCCGGATTTCGGTCCCGAGCAGCCTTTGCAACTCGGCATAAACCCGCACAAGAGAGGTGCGCTCACCACAGGCGATATTGAAGACCTCCCCGGCAGCGGCAACCGGCGCTTCGCAAGCACGCAGGTTGGCTTCGACGGCGTTGGCCACAAAGGTGAAATCCCTCGTCTGCTCCCCGTCGCCGTTTATCGTCGGCGCCTTGCCCCGAAGAAGAGCACTGACGAAAAGGGGGATTACTGCGGCGTACTGCGAATACGGATCCTGCCGGGGACCAAAGACGTTGAAATAGCGAAGCCCGACCGTCTCCATTCCGTAGCAGCGCCCGAAGACCTGCGCGTAGAGCTCGTCGGCGTATTTCGTCACGGCATAGGGCGAAAGGGGATTGCCAATGCGATCCTCGACCTTGGGGAGGCCGGGATGATCTCCGTAGGTGGAGGAAGACGCCGCGTAGACGAAACGCTTCACCCCCGCATCGCGCGCGGCCAGAAGCATCTTCACCGTGCCGGTGACGTTCACCTCATGACTCGTGAGCGGGTCCTCGATGGATCGGGGAACGCTTCCGAGGGCCGCCTGGTGCAAAACGAAATCGACCCCGTCGCAGGCGCGGCGGCAGGTGTCGAGATCACGGATGTCCCCCTCGATCAGTTCGATGCGGTCGATACAGTGCGAGAGGTTATCCCGTTTTCCTGTGGCGAAATTGTCGAGAACGCGCACCCGCTCTCCGCGGGTCAGCAGTTCGTCGACAATGTGGGAACCGATGAAACCTCCTCCTCCGGTGACGAGAAATTTCTTCATGCTGACCTTTTCAACTCCCTGTCCTCATTGCGGGACGATGCGGCGTGAGCGCAGTAGAGCGCCATCAACCAGAATAGAACGAGTGACCAGACCGAAGAATATACCGCAAAGTGAGTGTTTAGAGGGAAAAAAGCTGCCAGCAAAGCCAAACCGAAAGGGAGAAGAGTCCTTTTCTGCGACCGATCGGCCCTTCGCCACAGGTGGACCAATACCCCCATTGCGGCCGCCCAGCCGCTCAGACCGATGAAGCCGGTCTCGCTACCGATATCAAGAAGGAGCTGATGTGCATGAGCGGCACCGGCATCGTCTGCCCATGGCTCCACAAACAGATCCCGAGTGTCCGCATGATCGACATAGGCATGGCGAAACCCCCTTGCACCGACTCCGTTAAGGGGATTTTCCTGGAACATCTTAACCGCAGTGCGCCAGATTGGAACTCGGTAGGTCATAGCCAAATTGACCGATTCGCGATCTCCCCTGAGGACGAGAGAGGTACGCTCGACGGTGGCTGCGAACCCAGGGGAATACGCGTAGACGGTGCCGACTCCGACAATCCCGGCGACCACGATAGCTGTGCTCAGTCTCAGGAACTGCTTCCTGTTTTCCCTGAAAGCATGAAGCGCAAGCCCCGAAAGGATGACGGCAAAAGCGATCCACCCGCCTCGGCTGAATGAAAGGAGCACGATCGTCAGGACCCCGGTAAAGACGCCGAGAAGTACTACCGGATGCCATTGTCGCTTGGCATATACAAGCAAAAAGGGGGAAAAGAGCGCCATGCACCAACCAAGTTTCAGAGGATAACGGCCGAAGATGCCGCCTAGCCGGTCTCCTTCGGCATAGGTGTATCCAAAAAGGTCAACGCCGCGCACCACCTGCAGAAGGGAATCCCCTACCCAGAACAGGAGTCCCCAGGCGCAGAGCCGCAAAAAACGATCTCTTGCCAGACCGCCGGAAAGAGTGTGGATGATGA
>JBJHBH010000016.1:0-48617 GCA_050485365.1 Desulfuromonadales bacterium
GACAGTTGACATTCATTGTAGACAGTTCTGACCGGTTTCTCCTCGGAATCTATCTCGGCAAAGAGGCTGTTGGCCCTTATGCGGTTAGTTATGATCTGTCGCAAAGATCCATCGGAGTCTTGATGATCATTATCAATTTGGCAGCTTACCCTCTCCTGACGAATACATTGCAGAATCAGGGACTGAAGGAGTGCCGGGAGAAACTTCGACAAAATCTCCTACTGTTATTGGCGATCAGCGTGCCTGCTACCGTGGGGATCTCAGTGCTAGCCTCCAGCATCGCCGGAATTTTTTTAGGCGAAGCCTACAGGCAATCGGCCGCAATCCTCATTCCCTGGATAGCCTTGGGGATTTTTTTGGGTGGGTTGAAGTCATACTACGCAGATCTTGCTTTTCAGTTAAGTCGAAGAACGCCAAGGCAGATCTGGACCGTTCTGGTCGCAGCCGGTGTGAATGTGGCTCTCAACCTATGGCTTATCCCAAATTATGGCGCCATCGGAGCGGCCTACTCAACCGTCGCGGCCTTTGCTGCTGCCTTGGGAATGAGCATTCTGCTCGGCCGTTCCCTTTTTCAACTCCCGGTCGAGGTTTTTGAATCGATGAAGATCATTTTGGTGTCACTCCTTATGGGCGTTGCGCTTTGGCCCGCATTCGGGAAAAACCTCGGTGTCGTTGATTTAATCTTTCATATACTTTGGGGCACAACAATATATCTGTCTCTCTCCATTGCTTTGAATCTTTGCGGAGTTCGAAATCAGCTTGCAAAAATCCTTTCATTTGGAACACTCAAATAACAGGAATCTGTGACGATGGAAAACAAAAAGTCTCAAAATTTTAAATTTACAGTTTTCACACCTACATATAACCGATCACATCTGTTGCCTCGCGCCTACGAGAGCTTGTGTCGCCAAAGCATTTCAGACTTTGAGTGGGTTATAGTGGATGATGGATCAACTGATGGCACAAGAGAACTTGTCAAGAATTGGTCAGAAATCGCTTCTTTTCCTATCCGATATTTATGGCAGGAAAACGCTGGTAAGCATGTAGCGATTAATCGCGGAGTAGAACTGGCCCGCGGAGAATTCTTCCTGATCCTGGATTCGGACGACTGGCTCACAGATGAAACCTTGGAGAGAATGCTATATCACTGGGGGACGATTTCTCACGAGTTGAATAGTTTCTTCGCTGGAATTACGGGGCTCTGTGCCGATCGCGACGGTCGTCTGGTTGGAGGCTCATTTGTGCGGAGCCCTCTCGACTCCAATGCCATCGAAATCAGGACCCGCTATGGAAATCGGGACGAACATTGCGGAATGGTGCGAACGGATGTTATCCGACAGTTTCCCTTTCCGGAAGATCTCGGACGATTTGTGACGGAGTCCCTCGTATGGAACCGCATAGCAAAGGCGTACAAACTCCGCTTTGTTAATGAGATATTCCTAAAAAAGGAATATCAAGAAGGTGGCCTGACGGACAGAAGCGTTCAGACGCGTGTAAATTCCTCAAGGGCGGCTCGCCTTTATTATCAGGAATCGTTGGGTTCCGGACTCGCCCTTCCTTGGATGTCTCTGCTTCGCGGATATGCCAACTATGTAAGATTTTCCTTGCATGCAGGATATTCCCTTACCGACCAATCCAAATGCATTCCTTCCGCCTTCCTGTGGTTGTTGGCACTGCCGGCAGGGGTGGCAGCTTTTTACAAAGATCGGAAAAGTCTTCGTCGCCCTACGGGGAGCCATTGATGAGAGGCGCGAGAAAGATCGCCTTTTTTCTCCCCTCCCTTATGGGTGGTGGCGCAGAAAAGGTTATGTTGAACCTGGGCCGGGGAATGTTAGAGAAGGGTATCGTCATCGATATGGTACTGGCTCAGGCCACCGGCGAGTATTTGGACAAGGTGCCCCCTGGTATCCGAATCGTTGACCTGAAATGCAAGCGCACCCTGAGCGCTCTTCCCAGACTTGTGCGCTATCTGAAGGGCGAATCCCCCTCTGTGCTCCTTTCTGCCATCGAACATGCCAATCTGATAGCTTTATGGGCTTGTCGTCTGGCCGGCGTACCGACGCGTGCGGTCATCACTCTCCATACCGATCTGGCTCAAGCTTCGCTCAACGGACAGTCGATGAAGGGGCGGCTGATCCCGATGCTGGCTAGACTGTGCTATCCGTACGCCGACGAGATCGTGGCCGTATCACAGGGCGTTAGCAATTCGTTCTCTTCGTTGCTGCACCTTCCCCCTGAGCGCATTCGGGTCATCTATAACCCTGTGGTTACCCCCGAAATCTTTGTAATGGCACGCGAAAAGGTCGATCACCCATGGATCGGAGACAAACCTCTGGTGCTTGCATTGGGTCGGTTGTCGGATCAGAAAGACTACGACACGCTGATCCGCTCTTTTGCCCGAGTCGTTGAAAAGGCTTCGGCGCGCCTACTGATTCTCGGCGAGGGGGAAGATCGGTCGAGGATCGAGCGGCTTGTCCAGGACTTCGGGCTCTCCGAGGTCGTGTCCTTGCCGGGTTTTGTTCAAAACCCGTACGCGTATATGTCCAAGGCCTCGGTCGTGGTCCTTTCTTCGCGCGCGGAAGGGTTGCCCACCGTCCTCATCGAAGCGCTGGCTTTGGGAGTCCCCATCGTCTCTACGGACTGCCGCAGCGGCCCCGATGAGATCCTGATGGGCGGAAAGTTCGGAACCCTCGTCCCCGTCGGCGATGTCGCTGCTCTCTCCGAAGGAATACTCGGTGCGCTCAAGGGGCCGCAGAAGGTATTCGATCGAAAAGAAGCGCTCGGTCGCTTCGAAGAGAGTTGGGCCGTCGATGAATACCTGCGAGTCATGCAGCCGCCTTCGACTGAACCTTCGGCTGAAAGGTGTGCAAAATGATCCTATTGGCGGGCGCCTCAATTCTGATGACGACCGTATATCTTGCCGTATCACAGGGGTGGCACGCATTATATTTCCTGACCCTGTTCCTCCTCATGACGCTGATCGAAATGCTCAGGCCCAAAAGGGCGGGTGTCCCTTGGGACTATATGCGCCTTTGCTACCTCATGTATGCTCTGCTGTTCGTTCTCGTCCCCTTTCACTACCAGAGCGGCTTGGGCGAGATGGTCAGACGGTTACAACCCTCGACGGGCGATCTGGTTCTGGTCAACCTCTGTCTGCTCATCGGCTACATGTCGATAGTGGGAGGCTATTACTTTAAAGGACGAGATCTTAACCTCGGCGCCGATTCATCCGGCAACAACCGGTTTGTCGGAATGAAATTTTTGGGAACGGTATTTTTTCTTTGCGGCGCCGCCAGCTTCCTGGTCTATGCCCAGATATACGGTGGAGTTCTCGAACTCTTCAGGAAAATCGATATCATCCGTGCCGGGGGGATCGGATCGAGTGGTTTTGTTTTCGTCAGAAAATTTCTTCCCTTCATCACTTTCGGAGTCTGGATTTTCCTCTCCCGCTACATGGTCCAGCCTCTCCCTTCGACGTGGTTCAGGCGGGGATCGCGATTGCTGTTTCTCGGCGTTCTCTTGGGCATCGCGGTTGCGGCAACCATGGCGACGGCCGGTCGGCTTGATGTCTTTTTCGTTCTAATTCCAGTTTGCCTTGCTCCGTTCTTTTTCAAGGGTCGGCTCCCTCCGATGATCTGGTCAGTTTCGTTTCTGCTGATCGGGGTCCTCTGGGTCCTTTTCGGAAAGAACGTCTTCTTATTTATGACCTACGGAACCCGCTTTGAGCTGGTCGTCCAAGTCGATACCTATTTCCGGCTTCTTAACGAATTTATGCATCCCTTCGAATCTCTGCTCGCGGCAATGAACAATGTCCCCTTTCCCTATGGTGTGCGCGGTCTTCTGGATCTTCAACTCGCGCTCGACAGCTTGCTGCCATCCAAACTCCTGGGACTCGAACCGAAAGAAACACTTTCCATGCTGAACACATTTCTGCTTATAGGCGTGAATGAGGCGGTGATCCCTCCGGGGATTCTGGGGTTCTTCTTCTACGCTTTTTCGTGGCCGGGAGTGTTGATTGGATGTTTCTTCTTCGGCATTGTCATGCGCCGTGTGGAAGAGTTTTTTCTCAGAAGAATGCCGGGAGAGCCTTTCATAGCCTATCTCTATGTGGCGTTCGGCATCACCTTTCTTTACTTCATGATGGCCGGCGATCCCGTTGTCTACATTCAGAATTACTTCTGGTTGCTCAGCGGCACCCTCGGCGTGTTTCTTTTTAAACACTTCCAACCTGCCCGCAGGATAGAACTGGACGACGTCGATATTCGTACCGCCTTGGAAGAAGGGATTGCCGGATGGAGAAAATAGTTTTCGTCATTACCGGGCTTGGCGGAGGCGGTGCCGAGATGATGCTTTTCAAACTCCTTTCGCGTATCGATAGGACGCATCTCTCGCCTCACGTTGTCTCTTTGACCTCGCTGGATACTCTGGCGCCCAAGTTCAAAGGCATCGAGGTGCCGGTCACCTTTCTGAACATGGGCCAGGGGATCCCGGATCCACGGGGACTCCTGCGCCTGATCGGTTTCCTGCGACGCGAGCGTCCCGCTTTGGTGCAGACATGGATGTATCATGCCGATCTTCTGGGAGGATTGGCCGCCAAGGGAGCCGGACGTTTCCCCGTTCTGTGGAACATCCGCAACGGAACCTTGGAACAGGGCGCCGCCAAGAAAAGCACGCTCCTGACCGTCAAGGCGTGCGCACACCTTTCACGACACCTCCCCGAGAGGATCGTCTGCTGCGCCGAATCGGCTCGCCGCATCCATGTCAAATTCGGCTACGAGCCGTCGCGCTTCACCGTCATTCCCAACGGTTTTGATACCGCGCTTTTTCGCCCCGCGCCGGAGAGCCGCCTCGCCGTACGTAAGGAGCTCGGATGGCAGGACGATGTTCAAATTGTCGGACTTCTTGCCCGGTTTCATCCACAAAAGGATCACGAGACCTTTTTCCAGGCAGCTGGGGTGCTCAGTCGGGCCATGCCGACGGTGCGGTTTCTTCTCTCCGGAGAAGGGATCACGGAAGACAACCCGATTCTGAGGGAGCTCATCGCAAGGGAAGCCCTTCGAGGAAAAGTTCGTCTTCTCGGGCATCGCTCCGATGTGCCGAGAGTGACGGCAGCTCTTGATGTGGCAGTCTCCTCTTCGTACAGCGGGGAGGCATTCTCAAATGCTCTCGGAGAGGCCATGGCGTGCGGTGTTCCCTGTGTCGCTACCAATGTGGGGGACGCGGCTCTAATCCTGGGAGAGACGGGGAGAGTTGTGCCGCCTCGCGAGCCTCGCACCCTTGCCGCGGCAATTGAGAAGATACTGCGAATGCCAGAGCAGGTGCGGGGTGAGGCGAGCGAGCAATCACGAAAACGGGTCGAAGCGAAATTCTCTCTCGACGCGATCACCAGCCGTTATGAAGATCTATATGCCGAAATACTTGAAAGAAACCAATCATGTCGGCGGCGTGCCGATGCGAGCTTTCAACGTCACTAACTATGCCCCTTCACGGGGGATGAGCGGATGAACCCATGTGCGGATTTGCCGGAGTGCTTCGCTGTGCGGCGCGTAAATCGTCACAGTTGATGGACGAAATCGCCTCAATGAACAGACGCCTGACACATCGAGGACCGGATGGTGAGGGGATCTGGTGCGATTACGCAGGGGAAGTCGCACTGGGACATTGCCGTCTGGCTATTCTTGATCTTTCGGAACATGGGCATCAGCCGATGTTCTCGGATTGTGGCCGATACGTTGTGGCGTACAACGGGGAAATCTACAATCACGACGAAATCCGTCGAGCATTGGAGCAGGAAGGGTGCGCCCCGCGCTGGCGCGGGCATTCCGATACAGAAGTTTTGCTTGCAGCGATCAGTTGCTGGGGGCTTGAGAGGGCCCTTAAAGAGAGTATCGGCATGTTTGCCTTCGCTCTGTGGGACATCCGGGACCGTATATTGACCCTGGCGCGCGATCGGGCGGGAGAAAAGCCGCTTTATTACGGATGGAATGGCGGGGCTTTACGCTTTGCCTCAGAGTTGAAGGCATTGGCCGCAGGGCAAGGATGGCGAGGCGCGGTCGACAAGGGTGCTCTTGCCCTGTATCTGCGATACAGCTACATCCCGGCACCATGGAGCATCTACGAGGGGATATACAAACTGTTGCCCGGCACCTTTCTCCGCATCGGTCGCAAGGACCTGCAGCAGATGCAGAGTGGAGGTCCGCCCCCGACTCCGGTCCCTTATTGGAGCATGCGGGGTGCCGTCGAAGAAGGGGTTCGTGAGCGATTTGCCGGAACGCAGTCCGAAGCCGCAGATACCCTGGACCATTTGCTTCGTACCGCCGTAGGGCGACAGATGGTTGCCGACGTGCCTCTCGGGGCTTTCCTCTCCGGGGGGATCGATTCTTCAACCATCGTAGCGCTGATGCAGGCACAGTCCATTCGTCCGGTGAAGACATTTACGATCGGTTTCGGCGAAGACGGGTATCAGGAAGCACCTTATGCCGCCGCCGTCGCCAAACACATAGGGACCGATCATCTCGAAATGACCGTAACGCCCAGAGATGCTCTCGATGTTCTTCCGGTACTACCGTCCCTTTTCGACGAGCCGTTTGCAGACCCTTCCCAGATCCCGACCTTTCTTGTCTCACGACTTACCCGCGACCATGTCACCGTGAGCCTTTCAGGGGATGGAGGAGATGAACTTTTCGGTGGGTACAATCGCTACTTTCTCGCGCGCAAGATTGCCGCAAAGACTGCGCCGCTCCCCCATGTCGCACGCCGGTACGCCGCCGCGCTACTCAGGAGAACGCCAGGTGGCCTTCTAGATCGGGCGCTCGGGGGATTGGCAGCCCGTGAGATCAACCGATACGGACATACTGATCGTGTCAGCAGCAAGCTTAGAAAACTTGGAGAAATATTCGATGCCCAAACGGACAGGGAGCTCTATCTGCGCCTGATCTCCTCATGGAAGGATCCGGCACGTCTTGTCCGGGATGGGGCGGAACCTTTGACGGCGATGAGCGATGCAGCGTCTTGGCCCGTATTCGATGACTATGAAAGCTGGATGATGTACATCGATTCAGTCGGGTATCTACCAGACAATATTCTCGTAAAAGTCGATCGTGCGGCCATGGGAATCAGTCTTGAGACGAGGATACCCCTTCTCGATCATCGGATTATCGAATTCGCCTGGAGTCTTCCAGGAACGATGAAAATTCGCGAAGGCCAAGGGAAGTGGCTTTTGCGTCAGGTCTTGGACCGGTATGTGCCGAAGTCTCTCATCGAACGTCCGAAAATGGGTTTTGCCGTTCCAATTGCCGAATGGCTGCGGGGCCCGCTCAGGGAATGGGCTTCTGATCTGCTGTCTGAGCGAAGGTTGAGGGAAGAAGGTTTTTTTGTACCTGCACCGGTGGTGCGGCTCTGGAGAGAACATCTCGAGGGGCGGGGAAACCATGCAGCGGCACTGTGGATAATTTTGATGTTCCAGAGTTGGTGGGGCGAAAACCAAGAACAATCAGCACATCGGCATTCAAGACCGTACTTTCGCATCGGCGGGCCTTGCCCGTCACCGGCGTTTAACTGAGGAGCTCCGATGACTTCAAAGCGTCTTTTGAGCGTCACTACATCCTATGTGACTCAGCAAGCTTTTCTACTCCCCTTTGCCGAACACTTTCGCGCTGAAGGATGGCGGGTCGACGCTTTGGCGAACGGAATCTATGGTTCCGAGAAGTGTCGCCAAGCCTTCGATCGCATCATCGACATCGACTGGTCCCGCAATCCTTTCGAACCGCACAACATTCTGCGCATGCCGGGTCTGGTCCGTGGAATCGTGGAGGAGGGGGGATACGATATCGTGCACGTCCATACGCCGGTTGCGGCCTTCGTCACCCGTCTGGCTCTGAGAAATCGGCAGCAAGTGCCAAAGCTCATCTACACCGCCCACGGTTTTCATTTCTATCGTGGAGGGGCGATGATTCAGAACGCCCTCTATCGGAATCTGGAGAAGGTCGCCGGGCGCTGGACCGATTATCTGGTGGTGATGAACGAGGAGGACCTGCAGGCGGCGAAGCGCTACCGGATCGTCTCTCCCGATCGCATCCGGTTCATGCCCGGGATCGGCATCGACCAGGAGCTCTATGCCGCAAACGCAGCAACGCCGGAGGAGATTGCACGCGTGCGCCGGGAGATCGGCGTGAAACCGAAGGAGCGCTTCTTTCTGATGGTCGCCGAGCTCATACCCCGCAAGCGCCACCGAGATGTCATTCACGCGCTGTCCCGCCTGACGCGCGAGGATGTTCATCTGGTCTTTGCCGGAGACGGCCCGATGAAGGACCCGATGCGCGCCTTGGCCAAGACCCTCGGTGTCGACAGGCGGATCCATTTCCTCGGTCTGCGGATGGATGTCCCGGCTCTGCTCGGGGCATCCGAAGCCCTTGTTCTGCCTTCGGTGCAGGAAGGGCTCCCCCGCAGCATCATGGAAGCGTTCTGCATGGAACGCATGTGCATCGGCAGCGACATTCGGGGGACGCGAGACCTGATCGGAAACGACTGCGGCAAGCTTGTTCGCGTCGGCGATGTCGACGGCTTCGCTGCGGCGATGAAATGGGTGCTCGAAAACCCCGAGGAGGCCAGGGAGATGGGGCGCAGGGGGCGTGAGCGGATTCGCGATTACGACCTGAGTCGAGTCATCGCCATGCATGAAGAGCTCTACCACGAGGCGATGAGAGACAAGGTCGCACCCGGCTTCATCCCAAAAAACCATTCTCTGGAGAGGTCATGAGCTATCAGGAACTGCATTCCCTGGCCAAACTTCACGGCTCACCCTTCTACATCTTCGACCGGGAGGCTTTCGCCGCCAACCTGCGGGAGATGGGGGGCGCCTTCAGGCAGCAGTGGCCCAATACTGTCATCGGCTATTCCTACAAGACGAACTACATCCCCTACGTCTGCCGCATGGCCCGCGAGCTTGGCGCCTATGCCGAGGTCGTCTCTCGCCTGGAGGTCGATCTGGCCCTCAAACTCGGCTGCCCCCCGACAGAGATCATCTTCAACGGCCCGATGAAGGCCGAGGAAGATGTCGAGCTCGCCCTGCGCAGCCGCATGATCCTTCAGCTCGATACCCTGCGGGAGCTCGACCATGTGGAGAGTTTCGCCCGAAGGTTTCCCGGCGAGTCGGTCACGATCGGCCTGCGCCTGAATATCGTCCTTCGCGACGAAGACGGCAAATCGCACCTGCAGGAAGGGGCCGAAACGGGGCGTTTCGGCTTTTCGCCCGTTGATCTCGAAGAGGTGGCGCAGCGCCTGCGCCAGTGGCCGAACGTGCGGGTGACCTCCCTGCATGGCCACGTCTCCTCGACGAGCCGAAGCCTTTGGGTCTACCGGACGATCGTGCGAACCCTCGCGGACGCGGCGCAGCGTCAATTCCCCGATTCCGTCGATACGCTCGATATCGGGGGAGGATTCTTCGGGCGCAGGTCCCCCGCCATGGGGCTGGTCGACACGCCGACCTACGGCGACTACGCCGAGGCGGTCGGGGAGGCGCTGCGTGCTCACCCCTGGGTCGCGGCGCGCCGTCCGCGGCTGATCATCGAGCCGGGGATGGCGGTCGTTGCCGACACGATGAGTTTCGTGACCCGGGTCTTCGAGATCAAGGAAGTCGGCGCCCGGCGCCTCGCCGTGGTCGACGGCACCTTCTACAACGTCAAGCCGACGATGCACCGGCGCAATCATCCCTTTGCACATATCCCCGAGACACTTTCCTCCAAGCCTGCGGAGACGGTCAGCGTCGTCGGTGCTACCTGCATGGAGAAAGATTGCCTGCTGCACGAGATCGAAGCCGCGCCGATGAAACGGGGAGATTTCATCCGCATCGGCAATGTCGGGGCATACTCGACGGTGCTCACGCCCCCTTTCATCCATCCGGCGCCGGCGATCCTGGTGCGCGGACGTCAAGGGTGGACGACGATTCGGCGGCGCCAGGAATTCAGCGATTTTTTCGGCACCTACTCCTTTCACGAACTGCTGGAGACTCTATGATCAACGTCCTTCTGACCTGCGCCGGGCGCAGGAATTATCTGGTCGGCTACTTCCGGGACGCCCTTGCCGGGCGCGGAGAAATCCTGGCGGCCGACCTCTCGCCGGCCGCACCGGCGATGCACGAGGCGGATCGGGCCTTTCTCGTCCCGCCCATCACCGATCCGGAGTACATCGATACGCTGCTCGTGATCTGTCGGGAGAACGAGGTGCGCCTCGTCCTCTCGCTGAACGATCTCGAGCTTCCGATCCTCGCCCGCAACCGTCACCGCTTCGAGAGCGTCGGAGCGACGGCGGTCGTCTCTTCGCCGGAGGTCGTCGAGCTGTGTTTCGACAAATTGAAGACCGCCCGCTTCGTCCAGACGATCGGCCTTTCGTCGCCGCGCACCTACGCCACCCTCGACGAGGCCCGGCGTGCCGTCTCGATGGGCGAGCTCTCCTTCCCTGCGGTGATGAAGCCGCGCTGGGGGACGGCCTCCATCGGCAACGACTACCCGGCAAGTATGGAAGAGCTGGAGATGGGGTGGCATCTGGGGCGCCTGCGTTTGATGCGCTCGTTTCTCGCGGGGGTGAGTGCCGCCGACGAGGAGCGCTGCTTTCTGATTCAGGAAAAATTGCCGGGGATCGAATACAACCTCGACATCGTCAACGACCTCCACGGACGCCACGTCAAGACGTTCGTTCGACGCAAAGTCGCCATGCGGGTCGGAGAGGGGGCCGTGCAGGCGGTCACCGTCGACGATCCCGTTCTGGAAGGGATCGGACGCCGGATCAGCGAAGCGCTCGGACATGTCGGCATTCTCGACTGCGATATTTTCGTCGACGGCGACCGCTACACCGTCATCGATCTCAACCCCCGCTTCGGCGGCAGCTACCCCTTTACCCACATGGCCGGAGCCGATATCCCGGCGGTTCTCATCGCCTGGGCGCTGGGAGAGCCGGTCGATCCGGCCTGGCTGCGGACGGCGCCGGGAGTCGCCTCGGCTAAGTGCGACCGCGTGGTGCGCATCGATGAGGAGAAATTCTCCGTCGCGAGAAAATCGGTGGAATTTACGCCTCATCTCGCCGAAGCGGCCGGCTGAGGTCAAAACCATCTCACGCAGAGGCCGCAGAGAAAAACCAAGACCGGAGCCAAGCGTGCTCGAGTGAGCGAAAGCAAACGGGCGTGAGACGTCTACTTGAGGAGAACGTATGAAGATCGTTGTCTTGATAAAGAGTGTTCCGGATACGGCGGCGGCTGCCGAGATCGCCTTGGACGGCAAGAGCATCTCCTTCAACGAAGATGACTGCGTCATGAATCCCTACGACGAATACGCGCTGGAAGAGGCTCTTCGCATCCGGGACCAGATGGGGGGAGAGGTGATCGCGGTGAGCCTGGGCGGGGATGCGTCGATGAAGGTCCTTCGCACCGCCCTTGCCACCGGCGCCGACCGAGCGGTCTTGATCCGCGACGAGCGCGCGGCCCAGTGGAGCGGACGAACGACCGCGCGGGTTCTCGCAGCCGCGGTTGAACCTCTTCGACCAGAGTTGATCCTGGCGGGAAAACAGGCGGTAGACCATGACGGCGCGCAGGTTCCCGAGCGAATCGCGCAGCAGATGAACTGGAGCCATTGCTCGGCGGTCAGTCGGCTTCGAATCGAGGGGGAGCTTGTCGTAGCTGATCGGGAGGTGGAGGAGGGCAAGTTTGTCCTCGAGTTTGGATTGCCGGCGGTCGTGACGGTGGAGAAGGGGATCAACACACCGCGCTATCCGAATTTGCCGAGTCTGCTTCGGTCCAAGAGCAAACCGGTGCAGGAAATCGTGACGAGCGAGTTGAATGTCGCGCCGCGCGACTTCGAGTCAAGGCTTCTGGTGGAACGGTTGAGTGCTTCGCGTCAGGAGCGCCGCACGATGATGATCGAGGGCGAAACGGCTGAGGCTGCGAAAAGGCTGGCGTCGCTACTGATCTCTGAAACGAGCTGCCGATAGCGGCAGATGTAGGCTGAATCCCGCAGGGGCGTCGGATTAATGGCCCCTCGAAGCGGACACCTCTGGGAAAGGGACCATCATGACCGTTCTTGCCATTGTAGAACAACGATCTGGATTGACCTCCGCGGCGCTGGAGTGCGTCTGTGCCGCTGCCGATATCGCCCATAAGGCGGGCGCGCACCTTCATGCGGTTGTCCTCGGCTCCGGCGAGCCGGGGGTGCAGCAGCAACTCGCCGGTCTCGGGGTCTCTCGACTCCATCTCTATGAGGATACGTCACTGTCGTATATCGAAGAGGCGGGGGGCTATCTGCTGAAGGATCTGGTCCGCCTGATCGCCGCCGACGTCATCGTCGCCCCCGCATCGGCTCGGTGCAAAGCACTTTGCGCAGCGCTGGCGGCCGATCTCGATGCCGAGCTCGTTCAGGACGCTGTCGCAATCGACTGGAGCGGTGCCCTCAGCGTGCACAAGCCGCTGTTCGCCGGACGTTTTCTGGCAGAGTTGCGCGCGTCGGATGCACCGACGGTCGTGACGCTGCGTCCTCACTCGATTGAGCTCAGGCGTAGCGGTTCCGAGATCCCAGAGACCAGCCGCCATCCTGTCCCTGCGCTGAATCTGCGTAGCACTGTGCGGGAATTCGTCGAATCGCTCGGGACGAGCATCGATCTGGGCGAAGCCAGCATCGTCGTCGCCGGCGGCAGAGGGATCGGCGGGCCGCAGAACTGGCCGGTGCTGCAGGCGCTGTGCGATGAGCTCGGCGCGGCTCTCGGCGCCAGCCGCTCGGCGGTGGACGCCGGTTGGATCGGGCATGGCCATCAGGTCGGTCAGACGGGCAAGGTCATCAGCCCCGATCTCTACATCGCCTGCGGCATCTCCGGCGCGATCCAGCATGTGGCGGGGATGCGCCGCGCCAAAACGGTGGTGGCGATCAACAAAGACCCCAATGCGGAAATCTTCAACCTCTGCGATTACGGCATCGTGGGGGACCTCTTCGAGGTCGTCCCTCTCCTGGTGAAGGAGTTGCAGGCGCGCAGGGCCGCGGCCTGAAAGCTGTGATGGGCGATGAAGGAGATCGCCGCTCGGTTCGGCTGAACGAGATGAAATGAACAGAGGTATTCTCTGGCTCGGTCTTTGGTGTTTCGGGCTCGTCGTCCTCGTCTGCCTCGGTCTGCGGTGGTGGACAGGAGATCGCTTCGCGCTGGTGCGGCTTGGGGTCTATTTCATGCCGTGGCTCCTCGCCGCGCTGACTCCGGCGCTTGTGGTGGCGCTCTGTTACGGTCGATGGTGGCTGGCGGGCGTTTTGCTTCTGCCGATCTTCATCATCGGTTCCTGGTACGCCCCGTTGTTCCTGCCGCGCGACCTGCCCGAAGCACGCAACCCCCCTTTGCGGGTGATGAGCTACAACATCTGGTCGGAGAACCGCGATATTCGAAACGCGGCCGCCCTCATTCGCAGGGTGAGCCCCGACATCCTCCTGCTGCAGGAGGGCTACACCCATCAGATCCAGGCCTTGCAGGAGGAGCTCAGCGACCTCTTCCCCAAGGAGCAGACCGTCTACCATCGGGAGATCATGCAGGCGGTCTTCAGTCGCTACCCCCTCGAACCGATAAAGGCACTGCGTCAAAAAGGCCAGGCGCAGAAGGTCGTCGTCCTCACCCCCGTCGCTCCCGTCACGATCTTCAATGTCCATCCCCTGCGACAAAGGGGGTGGTGGCAGCGCTACAACCAGATCGTCGCCCTGCTGGAGAATGAGATCCTTCCCCTGTCGGGGCCGGTGATTCTCGGCGGGGATTTCAACGTCACTGAACAGACCGAGCTCTACCGCCGCATCACACGCCATCTGCGCAACGCCCACGAAGAGGGCGGTCATGGCTTCGGCTTCACTTTCCCCTCCTCGGATCGCCGATTCGGCGGTCGCCTCCCTCTGTTCCCCATGGTCCGCATCGATCACATCTTCTACTCCCCCCATTTCACCCTCATCTCCGCTGAAACCATTGCGGACGGGGGCGGATCGGATCACCTGCCCATCGTCGCCGAGTTGGAACTTTTCGCGCCATAAATTTGAACTTTCAGGCAGTTGATTTCGGGGCCGGTTCTGAAAAGATTGATCCTGAAAAATAGAAGATATTAATTTGTAAATTTTCGCTTTCGCCCTTCGTTCGGAACGGAATTCATGGAAGTCACTCGCGAGTTGGGCACCTATGCGGACGGGTACTGGCTGATGTACCTGCTCACCGCTTTGGCTGCCATTTTGTTTGCAAAGGGTCTGCGTCACCGACATCGCCTCTGGCGTCTGGGCAAAGGAGAACGGGTCGAACCCTCGGATCGGGGATGGCCGCGAATGCTGCGGGTTGCAGCCGAGCTGCTCCTGCATCGCCGCCTGTTGAAACGCCCTCTGGCCGGGGGAGCGCATCTCGCCCTTGCGGCGGGGATGCTCGTCTTCACGCTCGGGACGGTGTCGGTCATGCTGCAGGAGCACTTCGGGCTGCCGACCTTTCGGGGCGGCTACTATCTCGGTCTCTCCCTGTTTCTCGATCTCTTCGCCCTGCTGGGCCTGATGGCCATCGGCGTTCTGTATTTCAGACCGCGAGCGCTCCCGATGCCTCAGAGAACGCTCGCCGATCGGGCATTGCTTCCGCTTGCGGCGGCCGTTCTTGCAAGCGGGCTTCTTCTGGAGGGGTTGCGAATGGCGATGACGCCCGACCCGTGGGGGCTTTGGTCGCCGGTGGGGCTCGCGATCGCGGGTGCCGTGACGGGGATCGGGATCGCTGTGCCCGAGGGACTGCACCGGGGGGTGTGGTGGCTTCATCTCGTGCTGTCGCTCGGCCTGATCGCGTCGGTCCCCTATACCCGTCTGATTCACATGATGGCGGCACCGGTCAGCCTCTACCACAAGCGCCCCCGCTCGTCTTCGGTTCTGGAGCCCCTCGACTTCGTCGATCCGGCGGTGAGCCGCTTCGGCGTTGGACGCATCGAGGACTGGCACTGGAAGCATCTGCTCGAAACCGACGCCTGCATGCAGTGCGGCCGGTGCCACGACGCCTGCCCCGCCGCATCGGTGGAGGCGCCTCTCTCGCCCCTGGCCTTCGGCAACGGCATGAAGACGCAGATGATCGCCTGCGCAGAGGACCCTGGCCGCGAAGAGGCGGGCGCTTTGCTGCGCTCGGTGGGGGGGGCGCAGGCGCTGTGGTCCTGCACCACCTGCGGCGCGTGCGACGCCGCCTGTCCGGTGGGCGTCGAGCAGGTGTCGCGTCTGGTGGACGTGCGTCGGCACGAGGTCCTGATGGAGGCGCGTTTTCCCGCCTCGCTGCAGCGTGTGTTCAAGGGGCTGGAGACGCAGGGGAATCCCTGGAATCTGGAGCGCCGGATGCGCAGCGAAGCGGCCGCGGAGCTGAACATTCCCCTTCTTTCCGAGGCGCCCGACGCCGAGGTACTTCTGTGGATGGGGTGCTCGGGCGCCTACGACCCGAAATCGCGCCAGGTCCTCGGTCGTCTGGCCGAGGTGCTGCGCAGCGCCGGAGTGCGCTTCGCGACCCTCGGCGAACAGGAGCGCTGCTGCGGTGACAGCGCCCGGCGTCTCGGCAACGAATACCTCTTCCAGTCGCTGGCCAGAGAGAACATCGAAGCGCTGAACCGCGGCCGTCTGCGCACCGTGGTGACGCTTTGCCCCCACTGCGCCAACGTCCTCGGGGGCGAATATCCGCAGTTCGCAGGGAATTTCGACGTCCGGCACCATACCCGGTATCTCGCCGGACTGCTGCGGCAAAACCGGATCGAGATCGAAGGGGCCGAGGGGAAGGCGACGTTTCACGACCCCTGCTATCTCGGCAGACACGGCGGAGTGGTCGAGGAGCCGCGCGAGCTGCTGCGCGCCGGGCGCGGCCAAGCCGTGACGGAACTGCGGCGCAGCGGCGCCGAGGCCTTCTGCTGCGGTGCGGGGGGGGGGCTGATGTGGATGGACGAGGGGGGAGGGGAGATCGCCCGGGAGCGTGCGCGTGAAATCGCCGATTCCGGCGCCGATATCCTGTGCACCGCCTGCCCCTTCTGTCGAACGATGCTTTCCGATGCCCTGAAGGAAACGAATCCGTCGATCCGGGTGATCGATGTGGTGGAAATGGTGAAAGGCGGCAGCCAGGAACGGCAGCCCTCGAGCCGGGAGCCTTCGGCCCAGTGACCGGAGCCTCGGCGTATGAATCCAAAGGAGATCCCAATGTCCGAACCGAGAAACGAAGTCATCCGTCAGTTCATCGTCAGCAAGCTCGTCAAAAAGGCGGACCACAAGAACATTTCCGACAGCGACAACATCATCATGTCGGGGATCATCGACTCGCTGGGGATCATGCACCTGATCACCTTTTTGGAGGAGAAGTTCAAGATCAAGGTGAAGGATGACGAGATTCTCCCCGAGAATTTCGAATCGATCGAGAGCATCAGCACCTACCTCAAAACGCAAGGAGTGTGACGTGACCGAACAGACGGCGGCTTCCTCGATTCCGATGGTGCCGGGGCGAAAGACGGCTCTGCCGAAGATCTACGGCGACACCCCCTCCTTTTTGGGGATCGAGGTCGTGCGCCCCGAGTCGCTGACGGGTGGGTACGACGCCGTCGTGGCCGGAGTCCCCTGGGAGGGGACCGTCACCTGGGGCTCCTACACCGGATGCGAGCTGGCGCCCAGAACGATCCGCCACTGCTCGGCCCGCTACGGCGGCTTCCTGCCGGAGTACGACATCGACCTCTTCGATCATCTGCGCCTGGCCGACATGGGCGACATCCGGGTGAACCCGGGGAGCAGCGAAGAGACGATGCAGAGCGTCTACGCCGCCGCGAGCGCCATCTACCGCAGCGGAAGCGTCCCCGTCGTCCTCGGGGGCGATCACTCCTTCACGCCGCAGATCGTCAAGGCCTTGGGAGACCACCGCGACGGAAAGGTCGGCATCCTGCACTTCGATGCCCATTTCGACAACGCCCGCTCCTTCGGCGACGATCCCTACCCGCGCTGCTCTCCGCTGCACTGGATCGCCGAGCTCCCTTGCGTGCGCACCGAGAGCATCGTGCATCTCGGCATCCGGGGGCCTCGCAACTCCCCCGAGCAGTACCGCTATGCCCGACAGATGGGGGCGAGTGTCTTTACGATGAAGACGATCCGCGAACGCGGCATCCAGCCGGTGATCGACGACGCGCTGCGCATCGCCTCGGAAGGGACGCGCCAGATCTACGTCACCATCTGCAGCGACTGCCTCGACGCAAGCATCAACCCCGGCGGCCCCGCCGACTACAACGGTCTCTTCGCCCACGAGCTCTTCTCGTCCCTCTACACCATCGGGGAGAGGGGGATCGCCGGCATCGACTTCGTCGAAGTCTACCCCGGGCAGGACCCGAACAACTTCTCATCGCACCTTGCGAGCTGGGCACTGATACATGCCTTGGCAGGGATGGCTAAAAGCAGGAGCCAGAATCCGGGAGCCAGGGCCAGGATCCTGGGGCAGGAGACGGAGGACAGAAGACGGAAGGACAAACGCCGCGAAGCGGCTGAGCAATGACACCGCGAAGCGGTTGACGCCGCGCTAGCGGCTAACGATTGACGCCGCGAAGCGGCATGGAGAATCCGATGAATTTTTCGCTGAGCGATGAGCAGCTCGAGTTCAAAAAAGCCGTCGTCCAATTCGCCGAAAAACACCTCAGCCGCGACGTGGGGGAGCGGGAGCGACGAGGGGAGTTCGACCGCGATGGGTGGCGGCGGTGCGCCGAGTTCGGAATACACGGCATGTCCGTCTCGGAAGAGTACGGCGGGCTCGGGATGGATCCCCTGTCGTGCGTGGCGGCGATGGAGGGGCTTGGGTATGCCTGCCGCGACAGCGGCCTCCTCTTTTCCATCAATTCGCATATCTGGACGTGCGAGATGCCCCTGCTCAAGTTCGGCAGCGACGCGCAGAAGAGGCGCTATCTGCCCCGACTGGTGACGGGGGAGTGGGTCGGCGGACACGCGATGACCGAACCGGGGGCCGGCTCCGACGCCTTCAGCATGCGCACCCGCGCCGTCAGGCGGGGCGATACCTACATCCTGAACGGCACCAAGACGTTCATCACCAACGCGCCGATCGCCGATCTTCTTCTCGTCTTCGCCTATACCGCTCCGGAGAAGGGATTCGGCGGCCTCTCGGCCTTTCTGGTGGAGAAGGACTTCCCCGGGATCAGCTTCGGGCGGCCGCTGGAGATGATGGGGCTGCGCACCTGTCCACTGGGGGAGGTGATTCTGGAGGAGTGCGAAGTCCCCGAGGAAAACCGTCTCGGCCGAGAAGGGGCGGGGGCCGGGATCTTCAACGCCGAGATGGAATACGAGCGGGGGTGCCTCTTCGCGACCCACGTCGGGCTGATGCAGCGAAAGCTCGAGGAATGCGTCGAATACGTTCGGACCCGCGAGCAGTTCGGCCGCCCCATCGGAGACAACCAGGCCCTTTCGCACAAGATCGCCGAGATGGCCGTGCGCATCGAGCTCTCCCGGCTCATCCTGTACAAGACCGCCTGGATGAAGTCGCAGGGGATGCGCGCGCCCCTCGAATCGGCCATCGCCAAACTCTTCGTGAGCGAGAGCTTCCTCTCCAACTCCCTAGAAGCGGTCCAGATCCACGGCGCCTACGGCTATTCGGGCGAATACGACTATGAACGACACCTGCGCGACTCGGTGGCGGGGAGGATCTATTCGGGGACGTCGGAGGTGCAAAGGACCATCATCGCGCGGCAACTGGGGGTTTGATCATGACCTATCTACTTCACCATCTGCTCGAAGAATCGGCCCGTCGCCACCCGGGGCGCACCGCCGTGGTCGACGGCGGCCGCACCATGGACTACGCCGATCTGAACCGTCGCAGCGACCGCCTCGCCGCCGTCCTGGTGCGCGACGGGATGCGGCGCGGAAATCGGGTCGGACTGCTGCTCGAAAAGTCTGCCGAGGCGATCGTCGCCCTTTATGCCGTGCTGAAAGCCGGTGGAATCTACGTCCCCATCGATCCGCAGGCGCCGCAGGAGCGGGTGCGCCATATTCTGCGCAACTGCGGCATCGGCCTCGTCTTCGTCTCCGAACGGACGCTGCGCTCTTTCACAGAGGTCCTCGGCGCCGCCGAGCGGATTGTCGTGGCGGGTGACGCCGAGGGCGCCGACGGACGCCTGCAGTCTATTGATGCGCTGATCGATGGCGCACCGCGCGCTCCTGCCGGGGGGGGCGCCCGGAGCGATCAGCAGCCCGCCTACATCCTGCACACTTCGGGCTCCACCGGCATCCCCAAAGGGGTGGTGATCTCGCATCGCAACGCCCTCGCCTTCGTCGAAATGGCGGTGCCGTTTTTCTCCATCGGTTGCGACGACCGTCTCGCCGCCCACGCGCCGCTTCATTTCGACCTGTCGGTCTTCGATCTTTTCGCGGCGGCGCGCGCAGGCGGCTGTCTCGTGCTGGTGCCGGAGAGCCTGGGCGCCTTTCCGATGAACATCGCCCGCTTCATCAGCGAGCAGAAGATCAGCGTCTGGAATTCGGTCGCCTCGCTCCTGTCGTTGCTGGTCGAACGGGGAAAGCCGGAGAGATTCGATTTCGCCGATCTGCGGCTCGTCCTCTTCTCCGGTGAACCGCTCCCCCATAGACATCTTTGCGCGATCGTGGAGCGTTTCTCCAGAGCGCGACTCTACAACATCTACGGTCAGACCGAAGCGAACTCCTCGACCTGCTTCGAGGTGCAAAGAGGAGCCGATGCGCAGCCAAAGACGCTCCCCATCGGGAAACCGTTTCCCAATTTCGACGTCTTCGCCTTAAAGGAGGACGGCGCTCTTCTCACCGCCTCCGGACAGAGCGGTGAGCTGTATGTGAGCAGCTCCAGCGTCGCCCATGGGTACTGGGGTGATCCGCAGCGCAGCGCCGAGCGCTTCGTGCCCGACCCGCGTGAGCACATGCGTCATGCCGTCGCCTACCGCACCGGCGATCTCGTCACCGTCGACGACGAAGGGAACTTCATCTTTCAGGGGCGCCTCGACCACCAGGTGAAGTCTCGGGGCTACCGGGTCAATCTCGGCGAGATCGATCACGTGCTGCGGGAGCACCCCTCGGTGAGCGAGTCCCTCACCCTGGCGATCCCCGACGACATCTTCGGCAATCGCCTCCTCTGCTTCGTCTGCCCTGCGCAGGGGAGTCCTGCCTCGGCGGAGGAGCTCCAGGAACACTGCAGCCGTATTCTGCCGCCCTATATGGTTCCGGAGAGCATTGGAATTCTGGAGAGTTTTCCGAGGACGGCGACGGGAAAGATCGATCGGGAAAGTCTCAAAGTCAGGCGACTGGAAACAGGAGCCGGCAGCCGGGAAGAAGACCGCCTGGTTGACAGAAGGACAGCGGCTGAAGGGTAGAGGGAGGGTATCTATTCACCTGGTGGGGTCGCGGCTCACATGACAAGGGTGTCTGGCGCCATGGACGGCGCCAGTCAAGCGGCCATGGACGGCGAAAAGCGTCCCTTGGCATGGGAGGTGGGACCCCCATGCTGAACAGTTACGAGGGAGGGAACATGTCGCAGTTGCGGATCAAATACCTTCAGTTCATCGAACAGTGCCGGAAGGACAATTTCTTCGCCGCCTGTGGAAGCGCTCTCGGAAAATCACTCTACAAGTCGGTGGAATTCGTGCCGGCGGAGAAGGATTTGGAGTCATTGCTGGATATTCCGTCGCCCGGGGATGATGCCTTCGAGTTTGTCGAGGTCGGGCCGGAGAATTTTTCAGCCTTGGCATTTCCCAAGGTGAGTCGCTACGAATACGCCAAAAATTATTTCCGCAAGGGGTATCGGATGATCGCCATGGTGCACGACGGAATCGTGGTCGGCGACATCTGGTACGTCGATCGGAAGATGGCCCGACAGCGCACCATCCACTCGGACCTGGTCTCGTTCAAGGTCGAGCTGAGGGATGACGAGGTCTACCTCTTCGACATGTACCTGAATGCCGGAACGCGGGGGGGCGGTCAGGCCACCTACTTTCACGGCAGCGTTCTCAAATCCATGCGCGAGCGCGGTTTTCGCAAGGCGTACGGCTCTTATGAGATCGGCAACATTCCAGCCATGTGGATGCATCGCCTCATCGGCTACCGGGAGCTGCCGCACCTCGAGCTTCGAAGGTTTTTTCGCATTGTCCAGACCGTTCGTGCCAAAAGCTGAGAGCCGCCCGACGGGGTGAAAGTCACAAATACTTATCGCGCTGCCGCACGCAGCTACAGGGAGTCCCAATGTCGCGGATTAGAACCAAATATCTGCAATTCCTCGAACATTGTCGGCAGGAAGGTTTTCTGTCGGCGTGCAGAACGACGCTTTACAAATACGAGGAGATGGTGCCGACGCAGAAATCTCTTGACACTCTGCAGGAAGTCCAACCTCCCGAAGAGGGAGCTTACGAGTTTCTTGATCTCGGGGCTGAAAATTTTCGAGATCATCGCCTGAAGCATCCCCTTCAAAGTCGGTTGGAACGTGCAGAGCACTATTTTCGCCACGGCTACAGGATGGTCGCAATGGTTCGGGGCGAAGAGGTAGTGGGGGACGTCTGGTATGTTTCGAGACAAACCGCCCGGCATCCCCGCGTTCACCCCCATCTCGACTGGTTCGGTATCGATCTCAAGGATGACGAGGTCTATATGTTCGACATGTATGTGGATGCCGGGAAAAGGGGCGGTGGGCTGACGACCTATTTCCACGGGAGCGTCCTTCAGATGATGCGCCGGAAGGGGGTGCGAACGTCGTACGGATGCTACGTCGCCAAGAACATCCCCGCCATGTGGATGCATCGCCTGATCGGGTACACCGAGCTCCCTCGCTGCATTGTTCGAAGGTATTTTCTCTATGAAACCGTTCGCGCGAAAGGCTGAATCGTCCGTCGTGACGCTCAGGTGCCCGGGGAAGCGGGCGATGGATTTCGCTGTGGCCCTGCCGGCGTCGCTCTTTTTGCTGCCGATCCTTGCGCTCATCGCGATTCTGGTGCGTCTCGGTATCGGCGCGCCGGTCCTGTTCAAACAGGAGCGGCCGGGACTTCACGGCAAGCCCTTCACTTTGTACAAGTTCCGCACGATGACCGATGCCCGGGACGGAAAGGGGAGGCTCCTTCCCGACGGTGAGAGACTCACGAGGCTGGGGACTTTTCTGCGCAAAACGAGCCTGGACGAGCTCCCCGAGCTCTTCAACATCCTTCGCGGCGATCTCAGCCTCGTCGGGCCTCGTCCGCTGCTGATGCAGTATCTTCCGTACTTCACGGCGACCGAGGCGCTGCGCCACGCCGTCAAGCCGGGTCTGACGGGGTGGGCCCAGGTCAACGGCCGCAATCACCTCGGCTGGGATGAGCGCCTGGCTCTCGATGTGTGGTACGTCGAAAACTGGACGCTGCTGCTCGATCTTCGCATCCTGATGCGAACCTTTCGCACCGTCGTTAGAAGCGAAGGTGTCGCCGTCGATACCGATACGGTCGAGACGTATCTCGATCAGGAGAGGCAAGGGCGGGCGGGACTGAAGGTAGGCCATCGCGGATAAAGGGTTCGATGTGTTTGACAACCCGGTGATGTCGGTGAGAATGGCGGGCGAAACATTAGAAAATTCAAAAGGAGTGGCTGGATGAATCTTCGCGAAGTGTCCCAGAACGATGCGATATTCGCGCCGTGGCCCGTGTTCGAGGCCGAAGAGATCGACGCCGCCGTCGAGGTCCTGAAGTCGGGGCGGGTCAACTACTGGACGGGAGAGGAGGGGAAGCGCTTCGAGGCCGAATTCGCCCGCTTCGTCGGAGCGCCCCACGCCGTCGCCGTCGCCAACGGAACGGTCGCCCTCGAGCTCGCCCTGCAGGCGCTGGGGATCGGGCCGGGGGACGAGGTCGTCACAACGAGCCGCACCTTCATCGCGTCGGCGAGCGCCGTGGTGATGCGCGGCGCGGTGCCGGTCTTCGCCGACGTCGATCCGCAGAGCCAGAACCTGACGGCGGAGACGGTGCGCGCCGTCCTCACACCCAGAACCCGCGCCGTCATTGCGGTGCATCTGGCCGGCTGGCCCTGCGACATGGACCCCCTCATGGCGCTCGCCCGGCAGCACGGGCTCAAGGTCATCGAAGACTGCGCGCAGGCCCAGGGTGCGCTCTACAAGGGGCGCACGGTCGGAACCCTCGGCGATGCCGCCGCCTTTTCCTTCTGCCAGGACAAGATCATGACGACGGGAGGCGAGGGGGGGATGCTCGTCACTCGCGATCCGGAGCTCTGGGAGCGGGCCTGGTCGTACAAGGATCACGGCAAAAGCTATCGCGCCGTCTTCCATCGGGAACACCCGCCCGGGTTCCGGTGGCTGCACGAGTCGTTCGGCACCAACTGGCGCATGACCGAGATGCAGGCCGCCATCGGGCGCGTCGTGCTGCGGCGCCTGCCCGGGTGGCTCGACATCAGGCGCCGCAATGCCGCCATCCTCGAAAGCGCCATCGGCGCTCTGCCGGGGGTGCGGGTCCCCCGTGTGCCGGCGCACGTTCGTCACGCCTATTACAAATTCTACGCCTTCGTCGAGCCCGAAGCGCTGCGCGAAGGGTGGACCCGCGACCGCATCATCGAGGAGATCTGCCGCCGCAACGTCCCGTGTTTCAGCGGCAGTTGCAGCGAGATCTATCGCGAGAAGGCGTTCGCCTCGGGGACCTTCGGGCAGCACAGAACCCTCCCTGTGGCCGCGGCCCTCGGGGAGCGAAGCCTGATGTTCCTCGTTCACCCGACCCTCGGCGAGGCGCAGATGCGCCGGACCTGCCGGGTCGTCGCAGACGTGATGGAGACTGCGGTGCGCGAGGACCTCGTCGACGAATGCCGTGCGGCGCTTGCCCATGCCGAGGCGCCGCATCCTTTTCAGAAGCGTGCCGAGGGCGGCTGCTGAGAAGGTACTTTTCGGACCCCCAAAGAGAGCTTGATCCATGAACGCAATCACGCTTATCGACGGTTTGCTGGACAAAGATCCGGCACGCAAAGCGGCGATCGTCCTCATCCAGTTGTCGGTCTTCACCCTGTCGTTCTTTCTGGCCTTTCTGGTGCGCTTCGATGGGCGGATCCCCCCGGACTACCTGGGCGTCTTCGTCTATACGCTCGCGCCTCTGCTCGTGCTGCGCCTCGCCATCTTCTGGCAGATGGGGCTCTTTTCGGGATGGTGGTCGTACGTCTCGCTCCCCGATCTGGGCAAAATCGCGCGGGCGGTCTTTTTCGGTTCCATGGCCCTGGCCCTGTACCTCGTTCTGGCGCCGGCCCCGGTGCCGCTGCCCCGCTCGGTCCTCGTCCTCGACGCCGTCTTCTGTTTCGTCCTCGTGACCGGGCTGCGGGTCGCCTGCCGCCGGTTGCGCGAGCTCCATGCCGAGCAACGCAAGGGCGACAGCTGCGCCCGCCATCACACGCTCATCGTCGGAGCGGGTGCCCTGGGTCAGATGATCGCCCGGGAGATCCGCCAGGATCCGACGCTGCACACCAAGGTCGTCGGGTATCTCGACGACGATCCCCAGAGGCTCAATCAGCACTTCCAGGGCTTTCCCGTCCTGGGCACGACGAAGGACCTCAAGCGGATCGCCCGCTGCAGCGGCGTGAAGCAGGTCATTATTTCGGAGCGGGCCGTCTCGCCGAAAAAGCTCAAGGAAATCGTCGAGGTCTGCCGGACGGAGTCGCTGAAATCGAAGATCCTCCCCGCCATGGGCGACATCATCAGCGGCAAGGTGTCGATCCAGCACATCCGCGACATCCGCATCGAGGACCTGCTCGGGCGAAAGCCCATCGAGCTGGAGATCGATGAGATCGCCCGGTACCTGACGGGGAAACGCATTGCCGTGACGGGGGCGGGCGGGAGCATCGGAAGCGAGATCTGCCGTCAGATCGCGGCTTTCTCGCCGGCGCAGATCGCGCTGATCGACAATGCCGAAACCCCCCTGTTCCAGATCGAAAAGGAGCTGCGGGAGGGCTTCCCCGAGCTGAAGCTTCGACCGTTTCTGTGCGACGTGCGTCAACGTCGGCGGGTCGAGGCGGCGTTCACCGCCGTTCGTCCCGAGGTCGTCTTCCATGCCGCCGCCTACAAGCACGTCCCTCTCGCGGAGGACAATGCCGAAGAGGTCGCCCGAAACAACATCCTGGGGTCCAAAAACATCGCCGATGCGGCCCACGCCTTCGGCGCGGACCACTTCGTCATGATCTCCACGGACAAGGCGATCAATCCGACCAATATCATGGGGGCGACCAAACGAGCCGCAGAGATCTATGTGCAGGATCTGGCGCTTCGCAGCGGGACCAAATTCGTTACGGTGCGCTTCGGCAACGTCCTGGGAAGCAACGGCAGCGTCGTTCCCATATTCCAGGAGCAGATTCGAAAGGGCGGGCCCATCACCGTCACCCACCCGGAGGTCACCCGCTACTTCATGACCATCCCCGAAGCCGTCCAGCTCGTGCTGCAGGCCGGAAGCATGGGGAAGGGGGGGGAGATCTTCCTCCTCGACATGGGCGATCCGGTCCCCATCGTCCATCTGGCCGAAGAGATGATTCGCCTCTCGGGGCTGCGGCCGCACGAGGACGTCGAGCTCGTCTTCACCGGGCTGCGCCCCGGAGAGAAGCTCTATGAGGAGCTCATGCTGGCCGGCGAGGGAGTGGCCCGGACCGCCCATGAGAAGATTCGGGTCTTCAATGCCGCCCGCTACGATCCGCAGATGCTGGCGGCCCAGATGAATCGTCTTCACAAGGCGCTGAAAGCGATGGACAGGCAGGGCATTCACGCCGTCATCCGTGAGCTCGTCCCCGAATACCAGCCGTCATCCTCGTCGGTGCAGTCGCTCAGCGACCGGGTCGTCATGTTTCCGGTGCGCCCCCGCAAGGTGGCGAGCCCGTCGTGAAGAGGGAGATTCGGGCGGGGGACGCGCCATCGCCCCTCGCCCGAATCCGTAAGATTTTCATATCTGTTCATCTTGCGAAGGGTCGCGGCTCACATGCTGACTGGCGCCATGGATGGCGCCAGTCAATCGCCATGGACGGCGAAAGCGTCCCTTGTCATGGGAGTTGTGACCCCATGCTGAACAGTTACAGGTTTTCGTCGGTTGACAAGGATCGAAGTGTTGATACATTGCATGTGAAATTTTTAATTGTCATGACGTTCAGCTCATCCCTCCCGTAAGGACTTCTTGGATCGATGCCGTTTCTGTCTTTGCTTCTCAGCGTACTGGCGTTCGTCCTCATACCCGGACTCGCCGCGGCGCAGGCCCCCGAGCAGAGCCCTTCGCCCCTGCCGCACCTCTACTCGCCCGAACCTGTGGCGCAGCGGCTGGGCGCCGGGGACGTTTTCGGTGTGCGCAGCGGATATGTGCACCCCTTTGTCTCCGTGGGCGGCTTTTATACGGACAACCTCTTCGATTCGCCCGACGATCGAAGGAGCGAATTCGTCACCGTCCTCTCGCCCGGACTCTGGGTCGCCGTCCCGGGCAGCCGCCAGCCCCTGCTCGATATCGACACCCGGAACACGGCGCCGGGGGGGCTTGAGCTGACGCGCTTCAGGAGCGATCCGCAGCGCCGCTTTCAGGGGTACGGCCTGTACCGCGCCGATATCCGAAAGCACCGCAACTTCCCGGAGGAGGAGACGACGAACCACCAGCTCGAAGGCCTGCTGCAGGGGAACCTGCGCGGCGGTCTTTCGCTAGAGCTGCTGAACGTCTTCACGAAGAACTACGAATCGTACGGGACGGGGCTCGATCGAGAGGCGCTCAACACCTTTGAATCGAACCTGCTGCGGGTCTCGGCGGCCTATCCGGTGACGCCCAGGATACGTCTCGAAGTCGACTACGGTCTGTTCAGCATCGATTACGACCGTACCGCAAGCCGCTTTCGCGAAAGGGACGACCAAACCGCCAGTGCATGGCTCTTTTACCGTTTCCTTCCGAAGACCTCCGTCGCCGTTCTGTACCGGTACGTCGATATCGACTATGCGTTGCCGGTGCTGCCGGGCAGTCGCGAGCATCAGGTGTTCGGCGGCCTGCAGTGGGTGCCGAGCGACCGTTCGCGCGCCAGGGTGCTGCTGGGCCGTGGGGAGAAGAGCTTCGACGGCGATCTCGGCTCAAAGAGCGATTTCATCGCCGAGGCGCGATTCGAGCTGAGCGTCGGTCCCCGCACGGCTCTCAATTTGCGCGGGACGCGCCAGACGAACGAAACGGATATCCCCGAGGTTCTCGATGTCCTGTCTCACCGTGTGCGCCTCGATCTCGTCCAGCGCCTTCGCGAACGGCTCAGCGCCGGGATCGAGCTCGGCTATGCCCGTGAGCGGTACCGCGACGCGCTGGGGCCGACCGGAGCGTTTTCCGGGCGCAGAGACAATTATTACAGTGCCGGCGTCAACCTCGGGTTTCAATTTCGCCGATGGGCGAACCTGAGCCTGGGGTACTCCTACCTTGAGCGGCAATCGAATTTCGGAATTTTCGAGTATGACAGCAACAATCTGTACCTGAATTTGACGGGCGCGCTGTAGCGCCCGCGCAAGTCAAAGGAGCTCAACATGGTCTACCGTCTTATCCTCTCACTTTTTCTGCTCATGATCCTGGCGATCGCCACCTCGCCCGCCGCGGCCGAGGTGCCCGGGGACTATCGCCTGGGAGACGGCGACATCGTGCGGATCATCGTATTCGATCATGCGGACCTGACGACCACCACGCGCATCACCAGCGGCGGAATGGTGACCTTCCCCTTGTTCGGTCGGGTCAAGATCGACGGGATGACCGTCTCCCAGGTGGCGCGGGAAGTCGCTCAGCGCCTCTCCGACGGTTTCGTCGTCAACCCTCAGGTGTCGGTCTTCGTCGAGGAGTTTCGCAGCAAGCGCGCGATCATCATGGGTCAGGTGACCTCGCCGGGGATGTACGAGCTGACGGGGCCGACCTCCCTCGTCGAGCTGATCTCGAAGGCGGGCGGCCTCAGGCCTGAGGCGGGTGACCGCGCCGTCATCAAACGCAAGGCGGGGGCGCAAGGCGAAGAGGAGCTTACGGTCAACCTGCGCGACCTGGTCGAACGGGGGGATGTCTCCCTCGATGTGCCGATCATCGAGGGAGACACCGTCTTTGTTTCGGAGGCGGGTGTCTTCTACGTGACGGGGCAGGTGAACCGTCCCGACGCCTACCGCCTCGAGCCGGGGACCTCGGTCATCCAGGCGATCTCCATGGCGGGCGGCTTCACCAACCTCGCCTCGCAACGAAGGGTCAGGATCATCCGCCAGGTCGACGGGAGCGAGCAGGTCATGAAGCGGGTCCCCATGAACGAGAAGGTTCTTCCCAACGACGTCATCGTCGTTCCGGAGAGTTTCTTCTGAAATCGAGTAATTGTTGGGCATGGGGTCACAACTCACATGCCAAGGGACGCTTTTCGCCGTTCATGGCGCCGGAAACCCTTGTCATGTGAGCCGCGACCCCAGGTGAATAGTTACGAAATCGAATCGCCGCATACGCGAAAAAACAAGGATGAATGATGGCATTTAAAGAAGTACACCTCAGAGATTACCTGAAGGTTCTGCGTAAACGCTTCGGACTGGTTTCCCTTTTTGCAGTCGTCGTTTTCACGCTGGTGGCGGTGGTGACGTTTCGCGCCGAGCCGATGTATGAAGGGCAGACCAAGGTAATGATCGAGCAGGTCGATTCCGGTGAGCTGACCGGGCGCTCCTTCGCCCAGCGATACGACCCGCAATTCATGCAGACTCAGCTGCAGGTCATCCGCAGCCGCGCCGTCGCCCGACGGGTCGTCGATCTGCTCGGCATGGATCTGAACGACGAAAATATTCGCCGCCTCGAAGGAGAAGCGAAACAGAGCGATGGCGCCATCGCGAAGGTGCGCGCGCAGGTGAGCTCATTGCTGAACAAAAATGAGGAGCCCGCGCCCGAACGTGCCGAGCCGGTGAGCCGGGAAGACCGCATCGCCGCCGCCATCGCGCGGGAGATCAGGGTGCGGCCGATCCCCGACACCCGTCTGGTAACCATCTCCTTCAGCTCTGCGAATCCCAGGTTTTCTGCCCTTGTGGCCGATACCACGGCCAGGGCCTATATCGAGGAGACGCTCGATATGAAGATGGAATCGGTGCGCCGTACGCTGGAGTGGATGACGCGGCAGGCCGATGTGGAGAGGGAGAAGCTCGAGGGGGCCGAAAGGGCGCTGCAGGAGTACATGCGGCAGAATCAGATCGTCACCGTACAGGACCGCCTTGCGGTCACCCCGGAGGAGATGTCCGAGATCAGTACGCAGCTGCTGCGGGCCGAAAGCAGGCGAAAGGAGCTTGAGGCGCTGAACAATCAGGTGCGCTCCGTGATGAACGGCGCGCAGGCTCCGGAGACGATCTCCGTTGTCGCCTCCGATCCGGCTCTGCAGGCACTGCGCACTCAGATCATCGCTGCCGAGAAAGCTCGCATGGAGCTCTCAGGCAGGTACGGCGCGCGCCATCCGGTCATGGAGAAGGCGGTGGCCGATCTGCAGATGCTGGAACGAAAGAGGGAGCAGGAGATCTCCCGCATCGTCGATTCCATCCGAAACGAATATGAGCTGGCGGCGGCGAACGAGAGAAATCTCCGGACCAGGATGGAGAGCCTGAAAGGGGAGGCGCTTCGTCTCAACGACAAGTTTGTGCAGCATGGGGTGCTGCGGCGCGAGGTCGAGACGAACCGTCAGATCTACGATGCGCTGATGCTCAGGATCAAGGAACAGAGCATCACCCAGGAGAAGCAGCCCATCGATCTGTGGATCGTCGAGAGCGCCCAGATTCCGATAAGCCCAGCGACGCCAAAGACGGCCCTCAACCTGTTGATCGGTCTGTCCCTCGGCGTCTTCGGTGGGATCGGACTGGCCTTCTTCGCCGAGTATCTCGACACCACGGTGAAGAACCCGGAGGACGCCGAGGAGCGCCTCGGCAAGCCGGTTCTGGGCGTCGTCACCAAGGGGAGGCGAAAGGTGATGGAAGAGGTGGTCCTGAAGGAGCCGCGCTCGACCTTCGCCGAAAACTACAAGGGGCTGCGCACCTCGCTGCTGCTGTCGGGGGCGGGGGAGGTGTCGCGCAAGATCCTGATGACGAGCTCGATCTCGGGGGAGGGCAAGACGACGACGGCCGTCAACCTCGCCATCACCCTCGCCCAGTCGGACAAGCGCGTCGTGCTGATCGACGGCGACATGCGCAAGCCGCGGCTGCACAAGATCTTCGCGATGAAGAACAACGTCGGGCTCAGCACCTATCTGAGCGGCGCCTACGAAGGGGAGATCCTGAAGAAGGGGCCTCATCCCAATCTGGCGGTTGTGACCTCGGGGCCGATCCCCCCGAATCCGTCGGAGTTGCTCCTGTCAAGACGCATGCAGCAGTGGCTCGATTCGCTGCTCGATCGCTTCGACTTCGTCGTGTGCGACTCTCCGCCGGTTCTGGCGGTCGAAGATCCCAGGATACTGAGCCGACTTTGCGACGGAACGATTCTCGTCACCCGTGCCCATAAGACCAGTTACGAGATCGCATCGCGTTCGGTCAAGGCTCTCGACGAGATCAAGACCTCTCTTCTGGGGATCGTTCTGAACGGCCTCGACCTGCGAAAGAGCGGCGCGCACTACTACTATTATCAGGACTACCGCGAGGAGGCCGCGGCCTCGGCGGCCAAGGGCTGACGAAGAGGAGGCACTGACCAATGCCGCCCCTGCAGCGCCTGCTCTTCACCATCGCGCCGATGGCCGGTTTTCTCCTCCTGTTTGGGGGGCCGTGGACGCGCTTCATGCTGGGGGGAGCGCTCCTTTTCGGCGCGGTCTTCCATCTCGACCGGGCGCACCGGCAAGGGCATCTGCCCCCGATGCCTCCGGGGATGATCCCGCTTGCCCTGTGGGCCGGCTTCATCGTGTTGCAGCTCGTTCCGCTGCCCCCGGCGCTCATCGGCATCGTCGTACCGCAGACATGGGCACTGTACCGCGAGACGGTCTGGCTGGTCGATCCCGGGGCGTTGATGCCGATTTCGGTACGCCCGAAGGCGACTTTGCTGGAGCTCTTCGCTCTGGTCTCCGCGATCTGTCTCTACGTCCTCGCGGCGGGGTGGCTGGCCGACCGGGATCGGTTGCAGCACATATTCCTGTCGCTCGTTCTGTTCGTCTCGGCGCTGACGACGGCGGTCCTGGCTGCCCCATGGGTGCTGCCCGGGCGCTTTCGCGTCGCTTTGGTGGATCCAGTGTTTCTCGGCGCGCTCGCCGTGCTTCTGGCACCGGCTCTCGCGCTCTGCCTCGCCGTGCGCGTCGAGCGAGGAGGGCGCCGGGGCTTCTCGGCGGCCCTGCGCTCCCCGCGCGCCCATCCGCACGTCCCTGTGGCGGTCGCGGTCCTGGTCCTCCTGGCTGCCGTCGTCATGCATGCCACCTTCGCTTGGCAGTTCGGGGTTGGTGCGGCGCTGCTCGGGTGCGCGTTCGTTCTGTTGCTGCGTGCCACCCGAAGAAAGGACGCCCTTCGCTTCTTCGCCTTGTTCGGCGTGCTTGCGGCGGGCGTCGCGGCGTGGAATTCGCCGGGGGCTCTGACGCGTCAAGCGTTGGACTATGTGAGAGCGGCCGGCGATGCGATGCTGCTGGACGCAGCGAGCCGTCACCGTTTCACCGGGACGGGAGTTGGGACGTTCGTCGAGCTCTCTCACCTGCGCACCGTCGATTCCAGCGGCGGCGTGCTGATTCTGGCCCTCGAAGGCGGGGCGCCGGTTCTTCTGTTCAGCGCGACCTTCGTTCTGGCGCTGCTGGTGGGGATCCGGCCTCGCTGGAAGAGCGTTCATGGGCGTCTCCCGCTCTATCTTTCGATGGGGGCGCTTGCAGGGATTCTGACGCTTCTGACGGCTTCAGTGAACGAGAACGTCCTGTTCAGGGGGCCGTTGCTCTACCTCTTTTTCTTTCTGGCGGCTTCGGCCGTCGCCGCCGTGCGCGTACCGTCGCGCCGGGAGTGGGCCGCCCCAAGCGCTGCGCGCCCCGTGAAACATCCCCGCGTCGCCATGACGCTGGCGACGCTTCTCGCTTGTGCCTACGCCGTCTTTCACCTTTGCATGGGTGCGGCCGCACTGCAGATGCGGGGGGACGAGTCCGACATGGAGGGCCGGTTGCGCAGCGCCGGGGTCGCGATGCTGCTCGATCCACTCGAAGACGGTTACCGGCACCATCGGGGCGCACTGTATGCGACCATGGGAAACGCAGAGGCGGCGGAGCGCAGTTTCGTGCAGGCGCTTCGCAGAAGTCCCCTGCGCGCCGAATATCTGTACGACGTCGGAGAAATTCTCGCAGCGCGCGGCGAGATCGAGACGGGAAGCAGGCTGCTGCAGGAGGGATTCGAGAGGGGCCTGCAGGATGGGTCAAGAAATCTCGACTACATCGAGCGGCTCATTGCGGCGGGGGAGTGGGAGCGGACGCGGCGAGGTGTGCGGAAGATGCTTCGCGAACGTCCCTCGGAGACAAGCGGCTGTCTCGCCCTCCTTCACGGACACGGGATCGCGGCAGAGGATCTCGGCGCCTTTCTCCCCGACGACTCCCGTTCCCATGTCGCCTACGCCGCTTTTTTGCTGAAGGAAGAGCGGCTTCAATTGGCCGCTGAGACGTTTCTCGCGGCCCTGCGTCTGCTCGACGCAGAAGTCGCTCCGCAGGCATCGGTGGCGCTGGAAATACTCAACCATTTCGATCAGATGCGAGATCGGGAGGGGGCGCTCGAGGGGCTGCGGATCGCCCTGGGCGTCTTTCCGGACAGTGTGGAGTTGCGCCGGGAGGCGGTACGCATCTACGACGAAGCGGGACTCACCTTTCGTTCAGAGGCTGAGCGAAGGACGCTTCAGATGCTCCAAAGCAAAGAGACGCGAAGGGGATGGTTCAGGTAGGCTGAGCGATCAGGTCGAGACGCTGTGGCGCGGTTCACCCCAAACGGCCGGGGCGCATCCCTCTGTCGGTGCGCAGCATGGCGTAGAGGGAATCCTTCCCCTCCATCAGCGAGACGATCTCGCCGCGCACCTTTTCGATGGGGCGCTTGAGGGAGTCGTGAAGCCAGAAGTCTCCTTTTTGCCCGACGTAATACCCTGCCTTGCTGTACAGATACAGAACGCCGCCGTGCTCCTCATCCATTTCAAACCCCCTGCGCGAAATAAGACGATTCTCGATTAAAAGACGGGTGCGGTGCGCCGCTCGATGCGCGCCGCCGCACGCAGACACGTTTCGGTTTTCAGTTGAGCAGATGAAGGTCCGTGGCCTCTTTCGCCCGGGGAATCCCCGAAGGGGTCGGATGGCGCAGCGCCTGATGGTAGCGGTAGATCGGACAGTAGTCCCGATCCGGACCGTGGCAGCAGTTGCGAACGAACTCTTCGTCCCTCGGAAGAGCCGACGCGCTGTTGATTTCATAGATTCGGCAGTTCGAACTGTACCGACAGGGGCTTTTCTTTGTCATGCTGCGCACTCCCGAAAAGGCAGGCAAAAAAGGGCAAAGCGGTGAGTGAAGGACATTGTGGCAAAAAGTTAAAAATTGTCAATTCAAAAATTTTAGTTTTAAGTGAATTCCAACCAAAGTTGCGAAAAATAATGGGCAAGGGGTGATCTGGGTCAAGTTTTCATCGGCTTGACGGAACTATTATCGGTTTTGCTGCTTTTGGTCTATAATGTCGGTTTTGAAGTCGCCTTCACGGGCACGGACCCGGGAAGAGTGCCTGCTGCGGAGCATGTTCATGGTGAAATTTGTCGATTCGCTCGGCGAGTCATTTCTCTATTATCTCAATCAACTCGGGAGGATGGGGATCTTTCTCGCCCTTTGCGTGAAGGGGATCTTCTCCCGTCCGTTCAAGATCGGGCCGATCATCCAGCAGGTCCACTTCATCGGATCGCGCTCGATCTTCGTCATCGTCTTCACCGGGGCTTTCACGGGGATGGTGCTCGGTCTGCAGGGGTATTACACGCTGCGCCAATTCGGTTCGGAAGGTCTGCTCGGCTCGGCCGTCGCTCTGAGCCTCATTCGCGAGCTCGGCCCCGTTCTGACGGCCCTGATGGTCATCGGCCGAGCGGGATCTGCCATCTGCGCCGAGATCGGCATCATGCGCAACTCAGAGCAGATCGACGCTCTCGAATGCATGGCCATCGATCCGTATCGGTATCTGATGGCCCCCAAGTTCATCGCCGCCCTGATCTCCGTGCCCACGCTGACCTCCATTTTCATCATGGTCGGGATCATCGGCGGGTATCTGGTCGGTGTGGTTCTGCTCGGGGTGCCGAGCGGTGCGTACTTTCAAAGCATGTACGCCAGCGTCGTATGGCACGATATCGAGATGGGGATCGTGAAGTCGTTCGTCTTCGCCCTTCTGATCATCTGGATTTCGGCCGGCAAGGGGTTCTTTCTCCACCTGGAGAAATCCGGCGGGTTCGGTGCGGTAGGCGTCAGCCGCAACACTACCAGCGCCGTCGTTCTGGCGTCGGTGGCGGTCCTTTTGTGGACCTATCTCATTACGAGTATCATGTTGTAGAAGGCTGCAAGGGAGATAACCGTTCAGCATGGGGTCACAACTTCCATGTCAAAACACCCTTGTCACGGGAGCTGCGATCCACACATGGTGAACAGTTACCGAAGGAGCTCGATTTGGATAACAGCGGCATCGCCATTGAGCTGATCGACGTTGAGAAGTCTTTCGGTTCGCAGAAGGTTCTGGACAAGATCAATCTTACCGTGCGCGAGGGGACGACGACGGTGATCGTCGGCGGAAGCGGGCAGGGCAAGAGCGTCATCCTCAAGCACATGCTCGGGCTGCTTCGCCCCGATGCCGGCAAGGTGCTCGTCCTCGGCAAGGACATGGCGCAGGTGAAGGGGCGCGAGCTCAAGTCGATCCGGAGGAACTTCGGCGTCCTCTTCCAGAACTCGGCCCTTTTCGACTCGATGACCGTTTTCGACAACGTGGCCCTGCCGCTGCGCGAGCGCACCGACGCGGGCGAGGCCGCGATCCGCAAAAATGTCGAGGAGAAGCTCGCCCTGATGGATCTCGAAGGGGCGGAGGGAAAGTATCCGGCCCAGATCAGCGGCGGGATGCAAAAGAGGGTGGGGCTGGCGCGGGCGCTGGTGATGAATCCGCGCATCGTCTTTTTCGACGAGCCGACCTCGGGGCTCGACGTCAACAGGGCCAACGAGATCTATCAGCTCTTCTACCGGACGCAGGAGAAGCTCAAATATACGGCGGTCATCGTCAGCCACGATGTGCCGAAGATCTTCAAGCTGGCCGATTATGTGGCCCTGTTGGCCGACGGAACGATACAGGGGTGCATGTCGCCCGAGCAGTTTCAGCTCTCTTCCAACCCCCGCATCAAGGCGTACGTGGAGGAGACGATGGGACCGATCTATTCGAATGAAGGTGAGGAGTTGAGCTTCCATGAAAAAGTTTAATGTCGAAACCGCCGTCGGAGTCTTCCTGCTTGCGGGATTTCTCAGCTTCGTCTGGCTCGCCGTGCGTCTCGGGGATATCGGCTTTTTCGAAGACAAGTACACCGTGACGGCGAGCTTCGGGTCGGTGGCCGGGCTGCAGTCCGGCGCGATGGTGCAGATCGCCGGGGTGCGGATCGGAGAGGTGAGCGCCATCCGGCTCGACCCCGAGTTCTACGAGGCGGTGGTGCACATGAGGATCCAGCGCGGGATCGAGCTGCCGCGCGACAGCATCGCCTCGATCCGATCCACAGGGATCATCGGCGACCGCTACGTGAGCATTTCGCCGGGCGGGGACCCCGACATCCTGGCCGACGGCGGCGTCATCGTGGAGACCGAGTCCTCCATCAGCATCGAGGAACTCATCAGCCGCTACATCTTCGAGAGCGGCAATTGAGAGACATGGCCGGCAACGTCGAACAAACCCTTTGCGGAAGGGACGCCCTCATGCGATGGATGCGCTATCTCGTGTTGTCGCTGCTCTTTTTGTGCGGCGCCACCGTCGCGGCACAGGCTGATGGGATCACCCCCGACCCGCAGGCGCAGCAGGCTTTCGATGAAGAGTGGGACGACGATTTCGACGACTGGGAAGACTTCGACGACCCCTTCGCCGCCCCCGAGGTGCGCATCGCCGACCCCTTCGAGAGGATCAACCGGGCGACGTTCCGCTTCAACGACCGGGTCTATTTCTACGTGCTCAAGCCGACGGCCCGGGCCTATCGCGTCGTCCCTTCGCCGGCGCGGCGCTCGGTGCAGAACTTCTTTCACAACATCGCCTTCCCGGTGCGCTTCGTCAACAATACCCTGCAGGGCAAATTCGCCGCCGCGGGAAACGAGACGCGGCGATTTGTGATGAACAGCACCGTGGGGGTGCTCGGGCTGTTCGACCCGGCCTCGGCGCACGGGTGGCACCCCAAAGACGAGGACTTCGGGCAGACCCTCGGCCACTACGGCGCGGGGGGCGGATTCTATCTCGTCATCCCCTTCATCGGGCCGTCGACCCTTCGGGACGGCACCGGGCGGGTTGTCGATTATTTCTTCGATCCGCTAAACTATATGCTGGAGTGGGAGGCGTTGCTCGCCACCCGCAGTTACGAGGCCGTCAACGAGGTCTCCCTCGACGACGATACCTACGAGAAGCTCATCGAGCAGGCGATCGATCCCTACCTGTTCATTCGAAACGCCTACATTCAGCGCCGCGAGGCGCTGATCCGAAGGTAGCTCCCCGGGGGCGGATACGTTACGAGAGACAACGAACGCGGAGATATACGATGAAGAGCCGAATTTTCGTGATTTCAACCCTGATCGTGCTGATGGCCGCCCTTCCGGCCCTGGCCGCGCCCCCGAGCCCGAGGGCGCAGGTGCAGTCGACCGTCGATACGGTTTTGTCCACCCTGGCGGACGAGACGCTCACCACCGAGGCGCGCGACCAGAGACTTGAAGAGCTGATCCGCCAGAAGTTCGATTTCCAGATCATGTCGCAGATGATCCTCGGCGTGCAGTGGCGCCGCGCGTCGGCCGAAGAGCGCGAGCGCTTCATCGACCTGTTCACCGAGCTGCTCGAGACGACCTACCGCGACCGGATGTCCGAATACGCCGACCAGTACGCGGGCGAGCGCGTCGAGGTCGTCTCCGAGCGCATCATCGACAATCGCGCCCAGGTCGACACCATCGTCGTGACTCAGGACCGCAAGCGCATCCCCATCAGCTATCGGCTCGATCTGCAGCAGGGGGAGTGGAGGGCCTACGACGTCGTGATCGAGGAGGTCAGCCTGGTGAGCACCTATCGCGCCGAATATTCCGAGCTCGTGCGCCGTCACGGCTTCGCCGGCCTCTTCGACCGGATGGAGAAGAGGATCGCCGAGCTCAGGGCGAGAAGATAGGATGTCGCGAGCGGCTTGCGAGGAGCGCGAGCAAATCGAAACCTTCGGCGGATTGCGACCATCGCCGGGCTCTGCTATGTTGCGTCCATGACTCGACAAGGAGAACCCCGCCGTTTGAAATCGCTCGCGTCCTTTCTGGTTCTGCTGCTCACCCTCTCGCTTCCGCTGCCCGGCGGCGCCGACGAGTTTCACGACCCCTTCGCGGAGCAAAGCGTCGGCGCCGAGATCTCCGACCCGCTGGAGTCTTTGAACCGCGCCTCCTTCTGGGTCAACGACAAGATCTACCGCTATCTCCTCTCTCCGCTGTATGGTGCGACGCCGTCGACTCTGCGCGAGGGCGCCTGCGCCCTCTTCGCGACATGCCTCGCGCCGGTGCAATCGTCGCGAGGCGCTCTGGTGCTCAGATTCCGCGACGCGGGGAGCGAGCTCGGGCGCTACGCGCTCTTCAGTGTTTTGCGCCTCTTTGAGGGGGACTCCGGTGCCGATGGGCAGACTCCCGACCTCGATCGGGTCCTTGCCCGGGCGGGGGTCGGATCGGGGCCGTATCTGGTGCTGCCGGTTCTCGGCCCCTCGACGGTGAGGGACGGCGTCGGAAAGATCGCTTCCTTCTATCTCGAATCGCCGACAGCTCTGCTGGAGCCGCCCGGCCACGCCGACCCGGAACCGACCCTCGGCGAAAGCCTGAAGGCCTACCTCACCCTCCACCGCGTCTCGCTCGATCCCTACCTCTCGGTGCGAAGCGTCTTCGCGCAGCAGCACGAAAAAGAGAGCCGCGGTTTTCTGCTCGCCTCTCACATAAGCGAAGGAACCTGACCCGGCGCCGCAATCGGGCGCGCGCCTTCAGCGCTCGGCCCCCGCAGCCGTAAGGAGGTATGCCGTCGCGGCGGCGATCCCCTCGTCGGTCAGCCCCGATTCGCCGGGCTTGGGGAGGAACTTCTTTCGGCGATGCTCCCCGATGCTGCGGGCCAGCAGCGGCTCGATCCCTTGCTGAATCCTCGTCTCCCACTCCCGCCCGTCTGCGATGCGCGGCGCGCCGTTCCATCCCGGTCCGTGGCACCGATGGCAGAAGTCGGCATAGATCTGCCTGCCGCTTTCGATCACTTCGACGCTGACGAGGTACCCTTCGGTAACGACCACCATCTTTTCGCTGGCGAGCGCCATGTAGACCAGAAGTCCAAACACCAGGATGACTCCGATATCCTTTTTCTTCATCTGTCCACCGGGTTCGATGCCGCCGGAGGTCCGTGCAGGCTCGCTTTGAGTTGACAGCGGATGCGGATCGGGTTTATGTTCGACTTTTCGTCAGGGACCTGAAATTGTGGGAGAATTCGTGAACCAGGCGACCTCGAAAGCCAGATTCTTTGTCGGTAAATCGTCGATTCTCCTGTTCAGTTTTCTCGGCGCCCTGTACTGCCTTCTCAATGCCGGCGGGGCTGGAATTCTGTGCCTCACCGAGGGGTGCCGCATCTATGCGAGCTATACCCTTTTCGGCATCGGGTTCTATATCTACGGCTTCGCCGGATTTCTCCTCCTCTTCGTTCTGACCCTGATCTATCCCCGCGCCCGTACCGCCCTGTGGCTGTCGCTCGCCGTGGGGGTCGTCCTTGCGCTCGATGCGCTCTTTCTCTTTTATCAGTACCTCTACTGGGCCTGCCTGAGCTGTCTTGTGGTGGCCGCCCTCATCGGACTGATCGCCGCAGCGGGGATCTGGCTGCTGCGCCTGCCGGGGCGCTCCGTCATCGCCGTGGTCGGGGTGATCTGGTTCGTGCTGTTCGGCTATGTGTCGCTGGAGGCCGCCAAGGAGGTGAGCTTCGAGCCGTGGGCGATGGCGGGGGAGGCCGATGCCCCGATTCAGGTCTTCTTCTCCCCGGTCTGCCCCGCCTGCCGGGACGTTGTGACCCGCATCCTGGACGACCCCGCCACAGCGCAGATGAGCGTCTTTTATCCGGTGGCTAAAAATCAGCGCGACGAGCGGCGGATCGCCGCATGGATCGCGGCGGCCCAAGATGCGCAAGAGCCTCCGCCCGTCACCGACCTCTTTCTCGACGCGCCGTCCGAGGAGCGCCTGAGCAAAGCTGACGCCAGACGTCTGCGGGCCAACAAGGTCGCTCTGGCGCGCCGGGGGGGCACGTCCGTCCCCTTTATCGTCACCCCCTTTCTGCCGGAGCCCGCCGCGCCGGCTCCCGCTCTTTTCACCCCCCCCTCCGGCGACCTGTTCGCCCCTCCGTCCGCCTCGCCCTTCGGCGCGACGCCCCCCTTTGCCCCCCCCGTTCAGGGGTGCGGGTTCATCGAAACGTCCGACTGCGAAGAGAACCCTCCCCGCTGAAGCGCCGCTGCGTCTGTGCGCCATGGCGAATCGGACCCCTCGTCCCCCGAGGCGAAGAAAGTTTTCATGTGAGGAGCCCTTCCATTCGGCCGCAGGCGCGATAAAATCTAAATTCGCCATTCGCTTCCCACGCTCAGCGCAGAGACGCACGGCTCGACCGCCGCGATCCGGCTCAGTCGTGGGTGTTGTAGAGCGCGGCTACCGGGTTTTCCTCCTGATAGTCCGCAAGCTGTCGCAGTAGCTCGCCGTACAGGTCGCTGTGCAGGTAGGCCTCGGCGTTCTCGGCCGTGTCGAAGCCGTGCAGGATCGCCAGATCCTCCCGGCGCAGAAGCAGGTTCTTGCTGACGGCTCCCGGGATTTTTTGCAAAAAGCGTGTGCGGTTGGGCTCGTAGACCTGATCGATCAAGGCGGCTCGGCGAGAAGAGTCGACCTTCACCGTGATCAGCAGATGGGCGCGTATCGCCGGCTGTATCGCTGGCATGGCTGGGTTCCTTTGAATGAGGCCATGTTCTTTGATGACGTCATTTCGAATGAAGTTACGCTAACATGGAACCGATCACTGTCAACGAAAAGGGCGGGGCTCCCGGCTCCGGATGACGAATGTTCCTTCCTCACGATCTTTTCGGAAGCTATGAGCTCGGCGTTCTGACCAAGATCCTTCTTGCAGCGGCCGCAGGAGGGCTCGTCGGACTCGAGCGCGAGAAGCACGGCCGACCCGCCGGCCTTCGCACCCATCTTCTGGTCGCCCTCGGCGCGTGCCTGATGGTCGTCGTCTCCGAAGGGTTTCATCTGAAGTACGTCGAAATCGACGCCGACTCGGCCATGAGGATCGATCCGGGGCGCGTCGCCGCTCAGATCGTCTCGGGGATCGGTTTTCTCGGCGCGGGGGTCATCATCAAGGAAGGTTTGAGCGTGCGCGGCCTCACCACCGCCGCATCGCTGTGGCTTGTCGCCGGGCTCGGGATGGCCTTCGGCGTGGGGCTCGTCACCCCGGGCATCCTGGCGACCGCTGTCGCGCTGTTCTGCCTGATCACCCTCAAGCGCCTCGAACCCGCTCTCAAAAAGGATCGCTACCTTCACATGCGGATCACGGCCGAGGCGGAGCCCGACATCTACCCCGCCATGGCCGACGTCTTCGCATCGAAAAAGCTGCGCATCACCGACCTGAGCTCCACCCTCGATCTGGAGAGCCGGGTCGTCACCTACCAATTCAACGTGGTGCAGCACCGCAAGGCGATCGGGCGCGAGCTGACGGAGCTGATCGCTCAGCTGCCGGGGGTGAAGAAGATCAGTTTTCAGTAAAAGGGAATACCGCTGGAGGAGGGAGCTTCCGATGGCCGTTTCGATGCCTGCCCGAAACGGCCATCGTTGTTTTGTGCGCGCAGCGTCAGTGGTGGAGGTAGGGGTCCGAGTCCTGGCTGGAGGCAAGCAGGGCGAGCTTGAGCCGGTTTTTGACGCCGAACTTCTTGTAGAGGCGGTTGAAGTGGCTCTTTACCGTCTGCTCGGTGATGAAGAGCTTCTGGGCGATCTCCTTGTTCGAGTCGCCGGCCTTGAGACAGTTGAGGATCTCGGTCTCGCGCCGCGTCAGGTTCACCTCTTCCTTGCCTTTGTGGACGAGGGTCTCCTTCATCGTCTTGCGGTCGATCCAGAGCTCGCCCCTGGAGACCGACTCGATGGCCTTGAGCAGCATCGTGCGATCGGCGTAGCTCGGCAGAAAACCGGCGAACCCCTTGCTGACCACATCCGAGAGATCGCCGTACTCGGTCAAGAATCCGCGGGCTTCGTTGATGCACAACACCTTGCTCGCTTCGGGCACGTTGTTGTTCAGAATGCTCTTGCTCATCGCCTGATCGGCCAGAATGACGTCGGGCGCCGATTCGATCATGTCCCGCAGATCCTCAAGCGTTCCGGTCGTCCCGATGATCTCGATGCCCAACTCGCTCTCCAATATCGCTCTCAAGCCTTCGGCAAACAGATTGACCCTGCATCCTATGGCGACTCGTGTGCCCATCTGTGATCTCCCGTCAGAATTTGGTTATCTCCTTTTTAGCGAAAGCACCGGCAAATTCAACTAAAAAATTAGAATAAACTAAAAATAGTTGGGAGCTCACGGAGGCGGGGGTGGGGGTCAGCGCAGATACGCTTCGGTCACGTAGCGGCGCATCATGACGTGGGTGTTGAAATAGTACGCGTTTTTGCCGATGGCGTTCTTCATGATGCGGATCCATCCGGGCCGATTTTCGTAGTAGGTCGGAATGATGATCCGCTCGAGCTTCTCGTACAGGTCGAGCACGTCCTCGTCCGAGTGGTCGGTCTGGATCGAAGATTCAAGGGGAGGAGGGCCGATGGACCATCCCGTCACTCCCTCGATGTGTCCCTCGATCCACCAGCCGTCGAGGACGCTGAAGTTGGGGACGCCATTGAGCGCCGCCTTCATTCCGCTCGTCCCTGATGCCTCAAGAGGGCGAAGGGGGTTGTTGAGCCAGAGATCGACGCCGGGGATAAGGCGCGAGGCGACCTCCATATTGTAATTTTCAAGGTAGACGCACTGCAGGCGCCCCTCGAGGTTCTTGCACCGGCTGACGATGCGGTGAATGAGCTCTTTGCCGGGCTCGTCCTTAGGGTGGGCCTTGCCGCCGAAAACAAACTGCAGCTTCCCCCGGCCGATGCGCACCAGACGCTCGAGGTCGCTGAAAATCAGGTCTCCGCGCTTGTAGGCGGCGGCGCGACGGGCGAATCCGATGGTGAGGACGTCGGGGTCTAGGGTGACGCCGGTCGTCTCCTCGATGAACTGAAAGAGGTAGGCCTTGGCGCCGCAATGGGCGTCCCAGATCTCGTCGTCGGGGATGGTGTCGACCCGAACCAGCAGCTCCGGCTCCTTGGCCCAGCTCGGAAGGTAGCGGCTGAACAGGCGCACGAAGTACGGGGAGGCCCAGGTGAAGGGGTGGATGCCGTTGGTGATGGCGTGGATCTCGAACCCGGGAAAGAGGACCTTGGAGACCTCGCCGTGCTTTTTGGCGACGCCGTTGACGAAGCGCGACAGGTTCATGGCGAGAACGGTGGTGTTGAGCACGTCTTTGCCGCCCAGCTCCCTGAGCAGAGGCAGCGGCACGATGTCGCCCATAATCTTTTGAACTGTCTCATAGGGGAATCGGTCGTGACCCGCTTCGACGGGGGTGTGGGTGGTGAAGACGCACTGCTCCATCACGCGCCGGGTATCCCAGGAGGCCCGCTCGTCCCACGTCTGTTCCAGGGGGAGGCGGGAGCGGTTGAGCAACTCAAGGGTCAACAGGCTCGCGTGCCCCTCGTTCATGTGGTATTTGCGGATGTCGAAGCCCAGGGCGTCGAGCATCCGTGCGCCGCCGATCCCCAGAACGATCTCCTGCTTGAGGCGATAGGTCTGGTCGCCTCCGTAGAGCTCGTCGGTGATGCGGCGATCGTTCTCGTCGTTGCCGGGGATGTCCGTGTCTAGAAAGAGGATCGGCACCTCTCCCCCGGTGGGGCTCTTGACCCGATAGAGCCACGCCTGCACCTTGACGTCGCGCCCCTCGATGCTCACCACGATCTTGGTGGGGAGAAGGTCCATGAAATTCGCCGGACGCCAGGCCCTGAAGATCTCCTCCTGCCACCCCTCGTCCGAAATCCTCTGCGCGAAGTACCCCTTGTGGCAGACCAGAGTCACCGCAATCATCGGCACCCGCAGGTCGGCGGCGCTTTTGATGGTGTCGCCCGCCAGAACGCCGAGCCCCCCGCTGTAAGTGGGGATGTCGGCGCTCAGTCCGATCTCCATGGAAAAATAGGCGATGGCGGGTTCGTCAGTGAACAGCTTCAGATCGGTCATGGAATCTCAACATCGGGAACGGGGAGCCCCGTTCTGCGTCAGAGGTAGAAAGATCCGCTTTTACCGATGAGATTGGGGCAGAAAACGAGCTTCGGCAAGTAACTGCGTGAACTGTCGTCAGTATACAAAGAAAAACGAAAGGGGGAGGGGAAATTCCAGGAATTCTTCTGAAATTTCAGCCGGTGACGCTTCCAGCAGGCGGCGCTGCAACAGCGTCTGCATGTTCCAGGCCCCCACGGAAGACAAAGAAAAGAAAGACTACTCCCGGCTCGATCCGCGTCCGCTGCCGATGCCGCGTTTGCTGGCGCGGATGAAGTCGAGCATCATCCGGACGTCGTCGGTGAGGTCGAGCTCGCTTTCGACCTTCGCCATGGCTTCCTTCAAAGGGAGCTCGGATCGGAAAATGACTTTGAACGCTTCTTTGACGGCGCGCACGCGGCGGGTGTCGAAGCCGTTGCGTTTGAGGCCGACGGCGTTGATGGCGCGAATCCAGCTCAGGCCGTCGTTGATGCAGAAAGGGGGGACGTCCTTGTTGGCGCCGGAGCCGCCGCGCATCATGGCGAAGGAACCGATGCGCACGAACTGGTGGATCATGCAGTTGCCCGAGATGATGGCGCGATCGCCGATCTCGACGTGCCCGGCCAGCAGGCAGCCGTTGACGAGGATGACGTTGTTGCCGACGATGCAGTTGTGCCCGACGTGACTGTTGACCATGAAGAAGTTGTTGTCACCAACGGTCGTGGTGGTGCCTGGGCGGTTGCCTCGGTGGATCGTCACCCCTTCGCGGATGACGTTGCCGCTGCCGATGACCGTGTAGGCTTCTTCGCCCTTGTAGCCGATGTCCTGCGGTTCATGGCCGACGACGGCGCCGGGGTAGAGACGGTTGTTCTCGCCGAGGGTCGTCCAGCGTCCGACGTGGGCGCCGTGCTCGATGCGGCTCCCTCGTCCGATGGTGACGTCTGCGTCGATGAAGGCGCTGGGGCCGACGACGACGTCGTCGGCGAGCCGGGCGGTGGGGTGGACGAAGGCTGAGGGGTGAATTTCGGGCATGGATGTCTCCTGCTGCCGGCGATTAAACATGAATTCGAACGTAACTGTTCAGCATGGGGTCCCACCTCCCATGTCAAGGGACGCTTTTCGCCGTCCATGGCCGCTTGACCGGCGCCGTCCATGGCGCCAGACACCCTTGTCATGTGAGCCGCGACCCCACAAGGTGAATAGATACATTCGAACAGGGATGAAATGGGAATTCGGGTCTGACTTATATCACCTCTTCCGGATGCGGAACAAGGGCTTTCTCGTGGCCGGCCGGATTGCTCACCGGGACCCTCCTGATATGCTTAAGTCATGAAAATTCAACACCAATGGAACGAGGATGCATCCGTGTGAAACAGATTCGATTCGCGTTCGGTTTGCCCGAACAACAACGGAAAAGGAGGCGGTCATGGCGGAGACGATCCATAACTTCATCGGCGGCACGTGGGTGGAGCCGTCCACCGGAGAATACGGCGAGAGCCTCAACCCGGCGCGTACCTCGGATGTTGTGGCGCGTTTTGCGCGTTCGGGGCAGGAGGATGTCGATCGCGCCGTGGCGGCGGCGAAGGAGGCCTATGACGCGTGGCGCCTGACGCCTGCGCCGCGGCGCGCAGAGATCCTCTTCAAAGCCTCGGAAATTCTCCGAGCCCGCAAGGAGGAGCTCGGCCGCCTCGTGACGCGCGAGATGGGGAAGGTCCTCCCTGAGGGGCGAAGCGACGTGCAGGAGGCGATCGATTTCGCCTACTACATGGCCGGGGAGGGACGGCGCCTGGTGAGCGAGGTCGTCCCCGCCGAGTTGCCGAACAAGGACGCCAAATCGATCCGGGTCCCTCATGGCGTCTTCGCCCTGATCACGCCGTGGAACTTCCCCATCGCCATCCCGGTGTGGAAGGTTTTCGCCGCGCTGATCTGCGGCAACACGGCCGTTTTGAAACCCTCATCCGACTCGCCGCTGTGCGCGGTGCGTCTGGTGGAAATCCTCGACGAGGCGGGACTGCCGCCCGGCGTCCTCAACCTCGTCATGGGAGCGGGGAAGGCCGTCGGCGAACCGCTGGCGCTGCACCCCGATGTGGCCGGGATCTCGTTCACCGGATCGTGCCCCATCGGCGAAGCGCTCGAACGCAAGGCCGCCGAGCTTCATCGCCCCATCGCCATGGAGATGGGAGGGAAGAACGCCATCCTGATCATGCCCGACGCCGACCTCGACCTCGCGGTCGAAGGGGTTCTGTGGGGAGGATTCGGGACGACGGGGCAGCGTTGCACCGCGGCGAGCCGCGTCATCGTCCATAACGAGGTGCACGAGCGATTTCTCGGGATGCTCCTCAAGGCGATCGCGCCGCTCACCCTTGGCGACGGACTGGAGGAGCGGACGAAGATCGGCCCCCTGATCAACGAAGCGGCGGTGCACAAGGTGCTCGACTACATCCGTATCGGCGAGGAAGAAGGGGCCAAGCTGCACGTCGGCGGCAAACGCGCTGCCGCAGGGGCGCTCGGCGAGGGGTATTTCATCGAGCCGACGCTCTTTTCCGAGGTCACGCCGCAGATGCGCATCGCGCGCGAGGAGATCTTCGGCCCCGTGGTGTCGCTGCTGCGCTGCGTGTCCTTCGAGGAAGGGGTGCGCATCGTCAACGACAGCCGCTTCGGCCTGTCGTCGGCCATCTATACCCGCGACGTCAATCTCGCCGCCCGCGCCGAACGCGATCTCGACACCGGGCTCGTCTACATCAACGCCAGCACCATCGGCGCCGAGATCCAACTCCCCTTCGGCGGCTACCGGCACTCGGGCTCGGGGCACCCCGAATGCGGCGGCCGCATGGGCGCCATCGACTTCTACACCCGCATCAAGACGGTCTATCGCGATTTCAGCGGGAAGCTCCAAAGAGCGCAGGTGGATGTTTGAGAAGAGACTGGCAGCAGGCTACTGTACCGGTCGCAACGGTACAATTTCACTTCGGATGTTCTCTCCGACGGCTTCATCGGTGACCTCCAGGTCGTGGTTGGCCTGTAGGTTGACCCAGAACTGGGCGGTGGTCCCAAAATAACGGGCGAGGCGCAGGGCGGTGTCGGCGGTGATGGCCCGTTTCCCGTGAACGATCTCGTTGATGCGCCGGGCGGGAACATGGATATCTTTTGCCAGTCGATATTGACTGATATTCATGGGCTTGAGAAATTCCTCCAGCAGGATTTCGCCGGGGAAAACGGGTGGAAAATCGCGAATGGGCATGAATTTATCTCCCTAATGGTAGTCGACGATCTCGACGTTGTATGCGTGGCCGCCGCTCCATTCGAAGCAGATGCGCCACTGATCGTTGAGGCGAATACTGTATTGACCCTCTCTTGCGCCACTCAGGCACTCAAGCCTGTTGCCGGGGGGGATGCGCAGATCGTCCACGGCTGCTGCTGCGTTGATCATTTTCAGCTTTCTGGCGGCAATTCGCTGAATATCGTGAGGGAGCTTTCTGGAAAAAAGCCCCTGATCGATTTTGGCTGTTTCTTTATCACGGAAGCTCCTGATCATGCCTTATAGTAACGCCTTGCGTTATGGGTGGTCAAGTACCATCGAGCGGGAACGCATTCCGCTTTCCACTTGAGCCGGGTCCACCTTCCGGGGTAATTTCCTCCTTGGCGAAAACCCCAACTGGGAGAACCTCATGCGATCCATCGTCCTCGCCTCGACCAGCCCCTACCGCAAGCAGCTGCTGCAGCAGCTTCAAATCCCCTTTGTGACCGCCTCGCCCGTTTTCGAAGAGACGATCGACCAGGGGGTTTCGCCGGCGCTTCTCGTCAAGCATCTGGCCTACCACAAGGCCGAATCTCTGGTGAAGTATTTCCCCGATGCCCTCATCATCGGCGCGGATCAGGTCTTCATCGACCAGCGAGGGCGCATCCTGGGCAAGCCCCTCACCGCCGAGAAGGCCTTCGAGCAGCTTCGCGCCATGGCGGGCAAGAGCCACACCTTCTACACCGGCGTCACGCTCCTCGATGCCGCCACCGGCGATCATCTCTCGGACTGCGTCACCTTCGGCGTCACCCTCCGATCGCTGACGGATTCCGAGATCCGCTCGTACGTCGAGCGGGAAAATCCCGTCGACTGCGCCGGTTCGTTCAAGATAGAGGGGCTCGGGATCGCCCTGATGGAAAAGATGGAGGGGAGCGACTACACGAGCCTCATCGGGCTCCCTCTCATTCGCCTGAGCGAGTTTCTGGGGCATTTCGGGGTTGAGGTGTTGGGAAGGCAGCAAGGACCGGCTGAAGGTGTATAGGTACAAACACGGGACCGAGATGTTCGGCTTCTGAAGCCTAAGTCGTCAGAAACCTGTAATTTTTTGCCATCCGTCCTTTTCCTGCTTCTCTTGACCTTTGGTTCTGCTCGGTGGTATTATCCGCCGATATTTTACTGTCATTAAAATTCGCGCCCAGCTCCCGGTGCCTCGAGCCTGCCTCCTTTATGGAACACTCCGATTTCGTTCATCTGCACCTGCACAGCCAGTACAGCCTTCTCGACGGCGCCATAAAGGTCGGCGATCTCGTCAATCGCGCCAAAGAGTTCAAGATGCCCGCGCTCGCCGTGACCGATCACGGAAGCATGTTCGGCGCCCTCGAGTTTTATCTGAAGGCGCGTGAAGGCGGGGTCAAGCCGATCATCGGCTGCGAGGTCTACGTCGCCCCGGGATCGCGCTTCGAGAAGGCCAACGCCCGCGGCTCCTCCGAGGCGTCGTATCACTTCATCCTCCTGTGCCAGAACCTGACCGGCTACCGCAACCTCTGCCACCTCGTCTCGGCCGCCTACCGCGAAGGTTTTTACTACAAGCCCCGCATCGACTGGGAGCTGCTGCGCGAGCGCAACGAGGGGCTCATCGCTCTGACGGCGTGTCTCGGCGGCGAGGTGCCGACGCTGATTACGCTGGGCAAGCACGACGAGGCGGCCCGCCGCGCCAGGGAGATGTCGGAAGTCTTCGACGACGGTCGCTTCTTTCTGGAGTTGCAGGAGAACTTCCTCCCCGAGCAGGAGCCGGTCAACAAGGGGCTCATCGAGATCGCCCGCGCCCACAGCCTGCCGTTGGTGGCGACCAACGACTGCCATTATCTCACCCGCGAGGACGCCTACGCCCACGAGGTTCTGCTG
>JBJHBH010000017.1:0-47508 GCA_050485365.1 Desulfuromonadales bacterium
CGCGTCCCCCCCTCGGCCGGCCAGCGCCGCCGCGACGACAACGCGCCCGCCCACGCCCCTCCACCCCTCCCGGGGCTCAGGGGTTACGTCCGTATGCTCTCCGCCGATCTCGACGCTGATGAAGGTGTCTCCGCGCCCCTGAAGGGCGACGGTGATGGTGTTGTCCTCGCCCAGGGGGACTTCGGCCTGCACCTCGTCGTTATTCCGGAAGTCGCGGTGGCCGAAGGCCTGCACGCCGTTGACCCAGACGTAGACGTTCTGCACCGCCAGCGATCCGTCGGGACCGTTTCGCACGACGAGGCGGCAATTGTCGACCCCTGCGGGGACGGTGAACGTTTCATTATAGGTCACCGGCTTGCCGACAGGCTTAATGAACACTCTTTCGAAGACGGTGACGCTGCTGCCGAGGGCCAGGGCCGGCAGCGCCAGAAGGGCCAGCACGACAAACGAACACAGCAATCCGATTTTCTTCATGATCGACCTCCCTGCGCAAGGCGCTTATATTTTCCATCGAAAGTATGCAAAAAGAGGACCGGGTTTCTGGAAGTTGATGGGGTAGGGGCGCGGCTTCCGCGCCCGGTGCGGGTGTTCGCGTGAAACGTCTGAGGGGGCGGGGGGGACCCCGCCCCTACTGCCAGCCGGTGCCTGCCGGTTTCTGGATGACGACGCGTCCCGTCGGCGCGCTCGCCACCCCCGCCCGCAGGCGTCGCCCGTCGTTTTGATCGTAGAGGCAGACGAAGCGCAGCGCCGCCGGAGCGAAAGTGGCGGATCCGTTGGGATGGAAGACGACGTTCATCTTGCCGGTCGTGACGCCGCACTCGTCGTTCTCGGCTCCTTTGAGGGTGATGAAGGGGCCGAGCTCCAGCGTCTTCTGCGAGCTCCAAGTGTCATCGACCTCCCGCTGCAGATCGAGGGTGCGCGTGTCGAGATCGACCACCACCTGATGGCGCTGGTTCGTCGTCACCGCCTGCGCCCGGGCGTCGCGCATCAGCGAGGCGACGGTGCGGCCGCCGTCGCGGTAGCGGGCGCTCTGGATCATCTCGAAGAAGAAGGGAGTCGCCATGGCCCCCATGATCGCCACGACGGTGATGACGATCATCAGCTCGATCAGGGTCATCCCGGCGGAATTTTTCATGCGGCACCTCATGGCTGGTTCACGCTCAGGACGAATTCCTGCCGCGCGTTCATCCCCTCCGTGTCGTGAACGCCGATCCGCACCCTGTGATCGCCGGGGCGAATATCGGCGATTCCCCAGAAAAGCTCTCCCGACGCCGCGTCGATGCGCATCCCCGCAGGCCCCTCCTCAAGGTAGTAGGTGAGGGGGTGGCCGTCGGGGTCTTCGGCCCGCACCCGGTAGCGATACCCTTCCTCGGTGAAGGCGGCCGGCGGTTCGCTGACGAAGGCCGGCGGTGCGTTGGGGATCTCGAGCTCGGCCCCCCGGAAGGGAGGGCCGTGCTCTTCGCCGTCGAAGGGGGTGACCTCCACCAGGATGCGGTCGCCCCGGCGGAAGTGATCGCCGGGGAGGAAGGGACCGTCGACGAAGGGGACCTCTTCGCCGTTGACGACCCAGCGGACGTCGAAGCGGACCGGGTCGCCGTCGGCGTCTTCGGCGCGGGGGCTCACCTCGATGCCGACCCCCCGGTGGACGGCGGGGTCGCTGAAGGAGACGGCGGTGATCCGCGGCGGCGTGTTCGCGATGACGACGGAGGCGGCGGCCTTTTCTGCGCCGCTTTGCGCCACCACCTCGACCTTCTGCCCCTTGCGGGCCGTCCCCGCGGGGAGGACGGCCCCGCTGTGCCCTTCGAGGCGGTCGCCGTCGATATACCAGTGCAGGCGCGTCGCCGCGCCGCCGCGCACCGTGGCCCGTATCGAATCGCCGGTCTTCGGCGCCGCGGGGAGGAGCGTCACGCGCAGGGCGCTTTCGTTTTGCGCTGACTGCGCGCTTTGCACCGCAGCACGAGGCGCGGCCTCGGTCGCGGCGCCCGGTTTGCCGCCGGAGCGCTCCTGGCACCCCGCGAGGGCGAGAAGAAGGGCTGGAATCACGAGTCGATAGGGCACCGTCCTCTTCCTTTCAGTCTTTGATGCTTTCGCAAGAAAGCAAAATGGAGGATGGCTAAGCAAAAATCGCCAAATGCAAGGCGCGCCATTGTCGAGCAATGAGGCGTACGTATGTACGTCGAAGCAGCGAGAGCAGTGGCAGCAACGCAGCAGTTGGTAAATTTTTGCGACGCCATCAGTAATTGAGCCAGTAGATGGGGAAGATCGTTCCGCCGATGGTCGGATCTTCCTGACACAGGCCGCCGCCGCAGCCGATCAGGAGCTTGGCGCTGCCGCTCGGGGGCATGATGACGACGATCCCCGACGGGATGCCGACGCCCAGCTCGATGGAGCGATCCTCGCGAAGCAGCACCTTGCCGTCCTTGCTCAGGGCGCGGGGGTTGAGCCCCTCCTCGTCGGCGCGGCCGTCGTTGTTTTTGTGAAAGTTCAGCACCGCCTCGCCCGTCTTGTAGTTGACGGCGTAGAGGCGCGAGCGCCCCAGATTCCCCGGCGCGCAGGGGTCGTCGGACGGTTCGGCGTTGGGGGCGTAGGTGGTGAAGTAGGCGACCCGGTTGAAAATCAGCGGCGGGGCGAGGACCTTTTCGCCGGGGTTCAGATCGAGCTTGATGAACCAGCCGTAGTTGCCGGGGCTGTTGAGCTCTTCCAGGATCTCCTGGCGACGGGCGAGGGTCGTCCCCGCGGCCTGAAGCTCGTTCTCGGTGGCATCGAACAGATCGTCCTCGGTGCGGAAGGTGGAGACGTCCGTGGGGTTCCACGTCTCACCCTTGTCCTTCACCATGTAGAAGCGGTCGATGAGGCGGGTGTTGAGCGGATGCGCCCGGTCGCCCGAACCGAAGGCGACCAGGGTGTAGCCATGCTCCAGCGCCACCGACGGGCGATAGAACGCCTTGCGCCCGGGGTCGTCGCCGGGGGAGGCGAAAAGGAGGATGTCTCCGCTCCACGATGTGGTGTTGGTGGCGCCGACGTTGAAGCGCCACAGGCGCCCGCCGGTATCGACGACATAGAGCCGGTCGACGAGTCCGTTGAAGTTGGAGTCGAGGACGGTGATGTCCGACGGCACGGGATAGCGCATCCAGCTCTTTTTCGGGTGAGCGCCGTCATAGGTGAACGACCACAACGGACCGCTCTGCGACGTCTTGAAGACGGGGACGGCGCCGGTGAAGGTCGCCAACTCGATGGCGTAGATGCCGCGCCCTTTCGGGTCGGGTTGGCCGGGGCTGGTGACGCCGACGAGGCGGTCGCCGCCGCTGGTGACGAAACCCTCGCCGCGATTCTGGTCGAGGACGGCGGGGAAGCGGGCGTTGGCGCCGAAGCGGCCGTCTTCGTTCACGTCGTAACCGGCGCCGACGAAGGCGACGAGCTTCACCTCCTCGCCGACCCTGACCCGGCCGATCTGCGGCTCGCTCCACGTCTGCCCCAGTTCGCCGAATCCCGGCGTCTGCCGGTCGATCTTCCACAGCATCTCGGGATTTTCCGGGTCGGTGACGTCGAGAGCGTAGTAGGCGCTGCCGCCGCGGCGCAGCCCGAAAAGGAGGATGACCCGGTCGTTGGCGTGCGATCCGATGACGCCGTCGCGCAGGTGGTCGTGGATGTAGACCACCGGCGAGGCGTCGACGTAGTACGCCCGCTGCGCCGGCCGTTGGGCGAGCTCCTTGAGGTGCGGGACGACCTCGTCGGGGATGAAGGACCAAAGCTCCTTGCCGTCGCTGTCGCGAAAGGCGTGGAGCATGCCGCCGTTGGTGCCGACGAAGATCATCGTCTTGTTCTTGTCGGAGTCGGCCTCGTTCGCCTTGCTGAAGGCGTAGGTGCTGTAGTTGACGATGGCCGGCTTCGAATGGAGGATGTCCCCCATCGGCCACAGGCGCCGGTCGCCGATCTGCCCCTCGTCGTTGTCTCCGTACGAATCGTACCCGTGCAGATAGTCGATCAGCTTCTCCTTCTCATCGTCGCTGTCGAGCCCGAGAAGGCCGAGGGTGATCTGGCCGTTGTCATCGTCAAAGAGAGTGAGTTCGGTGTTGTCGCGGGTCAGGTTCGAATAGATCGTGCGGGCGACGGTGCGTTTCTCCAGCACCTGCCCCGCGCCGCCGTCCTCGACGCGGCCGGCGTCGGCGTGCTCGGACCAGAAGGAGGTCGCCGTGGCGTTGAAGCTGCCGTCTTCGGGATTGGTGGCGAGATTGCCTTCCTGGTCGACGATCTGGTTGAGGCGGTCGATGCCGAATTTCTTCAGGTTGCCGTGCCACGGCTTCTGCGTGATGGGGCGGAAGAAGCCGAGGTAGACCCGCTCGCCGCTGTAGGAGCGGTTCTCGGGGCTCGTCGGCACCACCGGCGCGATGAAGGAGGTGTCGGCCTCGTTGACGATGTTGCTCATCATGGTGAGGAGCGCCTGGGTGAGCTCGCGGCTGTTCTGTACCCGCCAGTATGTGCCGCGCCCGTGGCTCGCGTCGGTGGCGCGGCGCAGGCGCTCCACCTCGGGGGTGAGAAGCTGCACCACGCTCGTCTGCACCCGCTGAATCCCGTGCAGGGCGGGGCTCATGTCCGACTCGTAGAGCCACTTGGTCACGTCGTCGATGTAGCCGGATTGGCCGTCTTTATTGAAGTCGCCGACGCGGCCGCTGGTGTGCGAGGTGTGGTCGGCGTTGCCGGTGGTCAGCACGATGACGAAGTTGCGCTGACAGGTGTACTGGATGGGGGAGGGGTACGAGGTGCTGTCGCTCGAGATCTTGCCGCTCGACCCGCCCAGGTGGTTGTGTCCGCGATAATAAAGCCCCGCATCCCACAGCGCTTCGTTGACGCGCTGCTGGTTCCCCGAGATCGTCGTTATCCCTTTGACGGCGGTGTTGAGCTGCGCAAAATTCGTCTGCTGCTCGGAAGGGGTCGATCCGATGCTGCGGATCGGATGTACGACGCGCCCCCCCTGGTTGTTGTTGCCGAAGACCATCACCCCGGCCCGAACGCTCTCGCGCGATCCGGCCAGCACCTGTTCGAGAGTGTCCTTGACCATGTCGAGGATCGAACCGGCGGGGCGCCACTTGACGGTGCCGTCGACGATCGGCAACTCGGCGCTCTGCCAGTTGGGCGTGGTGGTGCCGGAGGTCCCCGCCTCAACGGCCTCGAAGTGCCGCTCGATGTTGTCGGCGTCGACGACCGAGACGAGGTTCCCCACTTCGTAGGCTTTCCCCGCGCTCCACGGCAGCACTTCGGAGGGCGAGTCGATGTAGTTGAGGAGGTTGCCCAGGTAGTAGTTTCGCTCGGGGCCCGAGCATGAGCCGTTGTTGTGCAGACGCCCGGCGTAGAATCCGGTCTCCTCCAGGGCCTTTTTCGCGGGGGCGCAGGTGATAGCGCCAAGATCGATGTGCGAGACGTAGTTGACCTGCCCCTCGCGCCGGTAGACGCGCGTCGTTGGGTGGCTGCCCGGATACGGATTGCCGAGGTAGTCGGGGTCGTACGCCTCGCGGCTCCCCCCCTGGTTCATGACGGTGCTGTTGTCGATGACGAACAGGATGTTGGGGCGCAGAAACTCGCTGCTGCCGCTGTAGATCGCCGAGTCCCCCTCGAATCGATCGACGAAGCCGAGGGCGGCGCTCGGCCATGCCAGCAGAAGCGAAAAGAGAAGGGCAATGGAAAATCGCACTGGTGAATTCATGCTCGCTCCTCGGCTCACTTGGGGACGATGCGCGAGACCTGGGCCTCGATGCGCGTCGACGAATTGCCCGGCCCCTGCCCGGTGACGTCGATGATGTAGTAGCGGGACTGGAAGTAGGTCGGGTCCGAGCCGCTCCCCGGCGGCAGCGACCCGCTGTTCAGGTACAAAACCTCCCCGTCGCTGATTCCCGATTTGGTCCCCGCATCCGCAATCTTTTCGGCGCTCAATTCTTTGAGCGAGAAAAGGGGGTTGCTCGGGCTCACGACCGAGTAGATCGCCTCGTCGGTCATGGCGTACTCGACGGCCCGGTCGGCGGCGTGAAAGGCCTGCTGGGCGGCGCGGTAATTGCCGGAGATGCCGCTCTCGGTCTGGGTGGCCGAAAGTACCAGGGCGCCCAGAACGCTCATGATCACCAGCACCCCGAGGGCCAGCACCAGCGCGGTCCCCCGCTCGTTGCGCAGCGGGTGGGGCAGGGGGCGAAGGAAGGCGGCGGCGAAGCTCGATTTCATCGAAAGGACTCCTAACGGTTTCTCAGCCGGACGTAGGACGAAAGGCTGCGGACTTTGGGTTGGCCGAGGCTCGCGGTGTCGACGGTGCGGCCGGTGATCTCGACGCGTACGGCGCGAATCTCGTCGAGCTCGCTCGTCGCGGCGCCGTCCTCGTCGAAATAGGTGAACTGCAGCCCGCCGGGGGCGATCTGCGTGGCGACGATCTCGGAGGTGCGCCCTTCGGTCGCGGAGGCGGTGGGATTGGTGAGGCGCCGGATGCAGATGCGCCCCGGCGGGCAGGGCGCATCCCCCGTCTGGCCGCACCCGGCCGAAAAGCCCCCCGTGTCGAGGCAGTAGGTGACGGTGTTGATGTCGTTCAGCGACGAGTGGACGATCATGTCCCCCGCCATGATCTCTCCGGTGAAGGAGCCCAAGCCCGAGAGGGTCACCTCCCGATTGGCCGGATCGACCTCCTCGACCTTCAGGACGGCGCCGACGGGGGGCGACTGATTGGGGGGGCGCAGAATCCGCACGTTCTCCCCCTCGACGAAGAGATTGGCCATGCGGGCCGTGGCGACCTTGAAGGTCACATCCGAGGCCGCCGTCAGCTGAATGTTCTGCGACACCCGCGCCGCCCGCCCTTCGGCGCTGCCGGTGCGCACCGTCAGCCGCTGCCCTTGGGCCGCTGCGAAGGGCGTTTCGTTGCGCGGCGTCATGAACCCTGCCATGCGCAGGTCGCGGGTGATCAGATCCATCGTCATGCGCAGGCTCTGCTGGACCTCCACCACCTCCTCGCTCGTCGAGGCGGTGCGCTGGGTCGTGAAGAGCAGGCTCAGGATCGCCGCGGCGACGATGCCGGTGATGGCCAGAACGATCAGCAGCTCGACCAGAGTGAGGCCGCGTTGGGTGTCGATTCGTCTCCTCATAGCGCCCTCCGGAAACTGACGAGGTCGACCGGACGTGCGCCTCCGCCGGTCACCCGGACCCGGATGAGGATGACGTTCTGGACATCCTGGTGGTCGCGTTCCAGGTCGTAGAAGGCCTGGAATGTGCCGGCGCCGTCGATGGTGATGGAGTCGCCAGGGAAATAGGTCCACTTCACCTTCTCGACGTCCGAGCTCAGGCGCGTATCGTTGGGCGCCCAGCGCTGGATCTCCTCGACGATGCCGCTCGCCAGCGAGACGGCCGCCGTGCGGCTGTGCGAATTGGCGTTCTCCCGCAGCGCGGTGACCTGCATGCTCGCGACGCTGAGCATGCCGACGGCGAAGATGGTCAGAGCGACCAGCAGTTCGAGGAGGGTGAACCCCTTCTGGTTCGTCAATCGCTGCACCGTGGGCTCCTTTTGGTGAGATATTCGGCTGCAACCCTTGTAGCAATTGGCGTACCAAAGGTATGGATCAAAAAATTTTCGATTTTTTAATGGGTTAGGAGTGAGGTGAAGACGAGCTTCTGAAGATCGTGCAAAAATTGCACGATCGTGATTTGCTCTATCGATCGAAAGGAGGTCGAAACGGAGTCCAAAGCCTTTGAAAATTCAGGAGTTCTCGTGCGTAATAGTCTTGCGTGGAAAAGCGTGCTCCGATAGAATTTGAACCTTAGATGGTAGTCTTTTTAGACTTTTCGTTGGAAAAGGGGGAGGATGCAATGACTATCCGGAGGGAAAGCGGATTTACCCTGGTCGAATTGCTGATCGCGATGACGATTTTTGCCGTCGGGCTGATCAGTCTGGCCGGGATGCAGATCGTCGCCATCAAGACCAACGCCACGGCCCACACCCTCACCACCGCCTCCGCCCTCGCCGAGGGAATTCTGGAGGAGATCCTCGCCCGGGATGCTTCCCATGATGACTTTGCCGATAATCCTTCCGATAAGGAATGGGATTTTGATCCTGACGAATCAACTTCCCAGCTCACCCGCGAGCTCGCCGGCGCCGGCACCTACAGCGCCTTCTACTCTATCGCGGTGCATCCCGCCAACGCCGATCTGCGCACTATCGAAGTTCGGGTGGTCGGCCCGAACCGAAACGTCACCCTCACTGGCTTCAAAAATGTGGGGGGCTGAATGAAGCGCAGCGATCGCGGATTTTCCCTGGTTGAAATCCTTGTCGTCATGGCCCTCATGGGGATCGTCGTCATGGCGATCTATTCCCTCTACGGCAACACGCACCGAACCGCAAACACCTCCGAAGAGATCGTCGAGGTGCAGCAGAACCTGCGCTTCGCCATGGACCAGATCGCCCGCGATATCCGCATGGCGGGTTTTTTGATTCCCGGCGACCAAACCCCAATCGTCAACGCGCCGGAGCGCAGTGACGCCGACTGCGATGATAATTGTTTCACCTTGAACACTTCTATGCCGATCGGTCGATATGCGCGAATTGTAAGCAGTATTGACGCCGGAGGAGGGGAATTCGATCTGACCGTCGCTACGGCTGAAATGGTCGATCTATTCGAAGCGGGCAACGGTGTTGTGATCCTCCATCCATCTACGGGTGGGGTATTGGCAGAAGGGACAATTTCCGGGAAAAATCGAACTGCGAGGCGACTGACTTTTTCCACATCACATTCGGTGACGCTTTCTGTCGGCGACATCATTGCGCCTCTTTCGGCTGCATACGTCGTTTATCGGCTCGCATCTGACGGGGGAGGAAATAACGTTTTCAGGTTGCTGCGCAACTCTGATCATGTAGCAGGGAACCTCTCCGATTTGCGATTCAGATACATCCTTGCAAACGGTGACGAAATTCCGGCTGTCGAAAGCGATGCGCTTAGTGAAATAGTTGCTGTGCGTGTTTTTCTGGAGGGGCAGACCGACGAGACGCGAACGGGTCGGGAGAGCTATTCCGGCGTCAAGACCCGCCAGTTGGAATCCGTCGTCAAGCTTCGCAATCGCTGAGGAAAGAGGACGCCATGAAGCACCCTAAGCTGCTTTCCAATCAGGACGGTTTCGCTCTCATTCTAGCCTTGGCCATGCTGGCTATTTTGAGCATTCTTGGGGCCTTTGCTTTGACGACCTCCAGCACAGAGGTTGGGATCAGCGGGAATTTAAGGGTATCACAAGAAGCGTTTATCGCTGCGGACAGGGCGGTGGAATTCGGTACTGCTTTGGTGGCGCCCGGGACCGTGACCATCGATCTGACGGATCACCTCGATGCATTGTCGATTGGCCGATCCGGGCTCGACTCGGGTGTGACCGGCACAAATGTCGTTCAGGCCCTCGGCCGCTTTGTGTCCCCTCCTCCGGGGAAGGGAGCAAGTGTCGATTCGCAGGGGCCATTGTTCATGATTTCGGTGTCAGGACAGAGCGCCGACAACCGGGGGCGCGCTCGACTTGAAGCTCAAATGATGATCCCGCTTCCACCGGGAATCAGCAGCGGCTCTGAATTTACAACGACCGGCGGTGGAGGGTAGTGGTGATGAAAACTTCAGGGCTGTCTGCAGTCACTTTTTTCCTGGCCCTTTTTTGGGCTCTTCCTGCCTTCGCCTTTCTTCCAGATCGCTATGTCTGCGATTCGGCGATATATTATGGCGGCCAATCGAGCCTCGTAAAACCGAACGTCCTTTTTCTGATCGACTCCAGTATTCACATGGCGAACTACAAAGGTGGAACGGCACCTTATGATCCCGCTGTCGATTACTCGTTCGACCCGTCAGGAACCAAGAAAAAAGATCAATATGATAAACACGGAGTCTACACGATCAACAATCAGGGGAACTACAACTTTCAATTTTCAATCAATGTTGTCGACTGCGGGGATGCCAAAGAGTCTCTTGAGAAATACGGAACGTTTTTTGGTGCGTTAAGGACCAGTGGGAATCAGGCTGACCGGGGCAAGTGCGATACGGGGAATAACCCGAAGCCTGAATACTTTTTTTTGGGCAACTATATAAATTTCCTCAAGACCGATCCAGTTGTCACGGTATGGCAGGCTGAAACGGAATACGACCTCGGGGATATTGCAAAACCGAGTGCTCTTAGCAGCGACGAATATATTGTCGCGAATGCCGGAACGTCCGGCAGTTCCGCTCCGACGTGGCCGATCGAGGCGGCAACTCCTGTCCAGGATGGATCCGTCGTATGGGAATTGCGCGAAAGCTTTCTGGTCGTTACCAAGGAGCTTTTAAAAACCGTCGCCGATCAAATAAAGAGCGATGTGAAACTGGGAATCATGGTCTATGGCTCGGCCAACAAAGGTGGTCAGGTCCTCTCTCCGGTCATCGACGTTGAGAGTGACACGAATAACACATTTTTCATCCAGGCCGACAAGTTGCCTGATCATGTATTGAGCAGCGGAACGGCGAGACCCATCAATGAAGCGCTTTTCGATGCCATGATCTATTTTATGGGGAAGGACCATACAAACGAAAAGGTCGCAAACAATAACACCTCGAACCACGGAACGCCGATCGAATATCACTGCCAGAAAAGTCACGTGATCATTATCACCACCGGCAGCAGTTTCGAGAACAACAACAAGGTCAAAAACCTTGTGGGTGGAAGCGGCTATGTGACCGATGTCGCAAAATACGCCTATCAGACCGACCTCCTCCCGCAGATGCCGGGGAAACAGATCCTGCATACCAATGTCATCCAACTTGCCACCCCGAAGGACGCACTCCTGGAGCAGGCCACCGAGCTCGGCAGAGGCGTTTATGCACAGGCCAACAACAGCAGGGAGCTCGAAGAAGCGGTTAAAGGTATCCTTTCGGGAATCGTACGCCAGCGAGATACGGCCTTTGTCGCCCCCGTTGTCCCTGCCGCACCTGAGAACAGAGCGTTCAGCGGTGACCGGATCTATGTCGGATTCTTCTACCCCCGCGAGGAGGGGCCATGGTGGGGTAATTTGATGAAATTCGGTCTTTCGAGCAAGGACGGGGAGCTCAAGATCGTTGACAAGAAAAACCAACCGGCCACCGATTCCCAGGGGAATTTCATCCTCGAAGCGGTTCCTTTCTGGGGCCAGGATATGAGCGGGGATGATGATGATGTGGACTCCATTCTGAAGCGAGGAGGGGCAGGTTCCGTCTTGCAGGCCGCTGAACCGGCGGCTAGAAATATTTTTACCTTTACCGGAGGGTCGAAGGATCTTGTCGCGGATGCGAACCGGTTCTCGGATGTCAGTGCCGACGCGCTTGATGTCACTGCATCCGAGCGTACGAATCTAATCCAATTCATCCAGGGCTATGACGCCTTCGATTACGACAGCAATCCTCCAAATCGACCGTGGATCATGGGGGACATCCTCCACTCCCGACCTTTGGTGGTGAGATATGCCGGAGGTTCGTACATTTACGTCGGCTCGAACGGGGGGATGCTTCATGCGTTCAAGGACGACGACGGTTCCGAGGAGTGGGCATTCATTCCGCCGAGCCTTCTGCCTCGATTGCAATATCTCAACGACCCTGATCACCACGCATATTTTGTGGACGGAACGCCCTCCATCTATCTTCATGATGCGGACGGAAGTGGTGTTATCGGTACCAGCGGAAATGATCTTGCGATCCTCATCTTCGGATTGCGCCGCGGCGGCGGGTGGCAAGATCTGGAATCGACCGCACCGCACGGCACCTATTACGCCCTCGACGTGACGGACCCGAAGGCTCCCAAGTATCTCTGGTCTATAAACAACAAAACGACGGGTTTCGAAAGATTGACTCAGACTTGGAGCCAACCACATTTCGGAAGGGTTAATGTCGAGGGCAAACGCAAGGTCGTCGCCTTTTTCGGGGGGGGGTACGACAATGTGGAAGACCTCCGGTTCGGCAGCACCCAGAACCATCCCCCATCCCCCAAGCAGACCGGTCCGACTTCCGACTTTATTTCCGGAAAGAGCGATGACGGCGGCGCTAACGAGACACGTCGCGGGTATGAGATCTACGCAATCGAAATAGCGACATTGGGTCATGACGGTACTGTGTTCAAGCCGAACCTTAATTCATCCGGTTCGTTAGTGTGGAGCTTTATCGATGGTTGTACCGAAAATGGTGTCATGAGGGCAGATTGTGCACCCGAATATTCAATCCCCTCCGATGTGCTCGTTCTCGATCGCAATGGCAACGGCTTCGCCGATCGCCTCTATGTCGGAGACATGGGGGGGAATATCTGGCGGGTGGACTTGACGAAAGGGAATGTCGAAAACAAGGTCAACAAATGGAAGACCCGCAAGATTTTCTCCGCCAACCCGGGGATCGACCCTGAGAGCGCAGCGACCAACGGCCGTAAGATTTTCTTCCGGCCCGATGCGACGATCCTGAATAACCGCGACGTCATGCTCTTTTTCGGAACGGGCGACCGTGCCCATCCGTTGAATTACAAGAACCCGGGACCTGATGGTGCGACAATCGACAGAATCTATGCGATTCGCGACAGCGATTATTATGACGGCACTACTTTGACTGAAGACGATCTCGTCGATGTGACGAAGAATGAATTGCAGCGAGAAGACACGACCGATGCGCAGCGTTCCGTCATTATGAGGCAGTTGAGCGGCATAGCGGACCCCCAGAACGGTAAGGTCCACTATGGCTGGTACATTAGGCTCGACGTCAATGCCGGTGAAAAGGTCCTCGCCCCGCCAAGTCTTTTCAACAACATCGCTTTTTTTACAACGTATCAGCCATTTACAGTGGAGCAGATCAATAACCGAGACGATCCCTGTGAAGTAGGCAATATGGGAACTGCGAGACTCTACGCCGTCGATGCGAGCACCGGTAAGGCTGTCTTCAACTTTTACGACCAGCAAGGTACCGACCAATATGGTGAAAGCCAGGACACTGCCGATGGTCCGGTATTGCGGCGTGCAGACCGCGAACTGGCATTGGGCAGCGGCATTCCATCAGGGATCGTCTTCGTTGTCAGCGAGGAGGGTGATGTCTGGGCCATTACCTCTGTCGATATGACCTCATCGCCCCTGTCTCTTGGTATGAAGCTGAGACCCATTCCTCTTTATTGGGTTCAGTGGTGATCGTCAGGGTTTGTCGACGTACGGTAGGAGGGGGATATGATCGTGTTCGGTATGGAGTCTTCTTATGAGAAGGCAGAATCCAATGGGATTCACCCTCGTCGAGGTCATCGTCGTCCTGGGCCTTTTGGGTATTCTCGGCGCGCTGGCGTACCCCCAGTATCGGTCCTGGGCTCAGAACACTCAGTACCGGGAGGTCGCCAGAGAGGTTGCCTCGACGTTGCGCGAAGCGCGCTCTTTGGCGATCAGCTCCAGCTTGGCGCACCAGGTTAGTTTTTCAGGCGGGGTTTATGAACTTGAGCGATTTGTGCCTGCTTCCGCAAGCTGGCAAAGTATTAAATCATTCAAGCCCCCTGGGCATGTTTCTCTATTTAACTATCCCATCGATGGCAAGACGCCACCAGATTCCGTAGCTTTTTTCCCGAACGGGTCGGCGTCCGATGTGATCACGATTCTTATTCGCGACAGCGGGCAAAATACCAGATTCACCGTGCGGGTTTCGTCCGAAGCAACGGGACGTATCGTGATCGAATAAATCGATGTCGAGGGACATTCAGGCGTAGCAGGGGGTTCTGTTTTCTCAAAGGAGGGGGGAAATGGCGCAGGGGAGGGGGTTTACTCTTGTCGAGCTGATCGTCGTCGTGGGGATTCTGTCGGTTCTGGCGGCGATTTCGCTTCCACAGTTCTCGCGCTGGATGGAGAACGCGCAATATCGTGCTGTCTCTCGTGAAATCGCCTCGGCTCTGCGCGAGAGCCGATCACTTGCGGTTCAGACAAATCGACAGCATCGTTTCGAGCTCGATCTTGATAGCCGTGAATGGCGAATTGTTCGTGGAAATCGTGCTGCCAACAGCACTTATCCCGATGATGTTGAATGGCAACCGCTGCGGGGCAATCTGAAACTGAAGGCGAATAAGAACTGTTCCGTTAAAGAAGGGACAATCCGCCTTGTCTTCAACCCAAGCGGCACCAGCAGCGCCCGATACATCTGCGTTTATGATCGCGCCGGTCAGCGGCGCTTCCATGTCGCCGTCCCCTATTCGGTCACGGGGCGGGTCGTCGTGAAGCAATGAGAGATCCCGCCCATCTTTTCTCCGCCGTCTTTCCCCTTGCAACCCCAACGCCCTTTTTCTATAGTGGTATTCTTGGTTTAATACCCATGCCGTAATTTATTCGTCCGATATAAAAAGGGTTTTCTCTCGTCGCCCGCTTCGGATAGGCATGCCGAAAAATCTCTAACCCGGAGGCGTTCAAGCCATGGCCAAAATCGTTCCGTTTAGAGCCCTTCGATACAATCTGACCCGGATTTCAAACCCGGCTCGCGTGATGGCCCCGCCCTATGATGTGATTTCCCCCTCTTTGCAGGACGATCTGTACCACCGCGATCCTTTCAACATCGTCCGCCTCATTCTCGGCAAGACGACCGATGAAGACTCTGAAGCGAACAACCGCTACACCCGCGCCGCCGCCGATTTTCGCCTGTGGGAGCAGGAAGGGGTGCTCAAGCGCGACGCCGCCCCCTCCATCTATCTCTACGATCAGCTCTACCGCACCGAAGACGGTCGCACGATGGTGCGCAAGGGATTCATCGCCCTGACGCGTCTGGAAGACTTCTCCTCCGGCGTCGTCAAGCCCCACGAGAAGACGCTGTCGGGACCGAAGACGGACCGCCTCAAGCTGACCCAGGCGTGCCGGGCGAACTTCAGCCCCATCTTCTCCCTCTACTCCGACCCGTGCTGCGTCCTCGAATCGCTCACCAAGCGTGAGAAGGAGCACCCCAGCGTTCTTGAGGTCAGCGACGACGAGGGGGTCGTTCATCGCTTGTGGCAGGTGACGGACGAGTCGATCATCGAAAAGGCGCAGGGGCTTCTCGACAGCAAACCCCTCTTCATCGCCGACGGACATCACCGCTACGAGACGGCCCTGAGCTTCCGCAACCAGATGCGCGAGAAGCACCCCGATTTCACCGGGAAAGAGCTCTACAACTATGTTCTGATGTATTTCGCCAACATGGAGGATCAGGGGATGAACATCTTCCCCACCCACCGGCTCGTTCACGGCCTGGAAGACTTCGACTTCGATCGTTTTATTAAGCGGCTGCGCGAGCATTTCGAGGTGGAGGAGGTTTCGGTCGACCCAGCGGACGCCGAAGCGCGTCGAAGCCTGCGCGAGGCGCTGGCGAAAAAAGGGGAGACGAAACGCGTTCTGGGGCTTTTCGCCGGGGGGCGCACCTTCTATTTCCTGACGCTTCGGAACGAGTCCCTCATGGATCGTTACTTCGACGCCAAGGCCCCCAAAGCCTTGCGCACGCTCGATGTCTCGGTGCTGCACCGCGCCGTGCTGGAGGATATTTTAAAGATCACCCCCGAAGCGCAGGAGGCGCAGACGAATCTGAAGTACGTCAAGAACTTCGACGAGCCCTTCGAGCAGGTCGAGGCGGGCAAAGCCCAGCTCGCCTTTGTCATGAACCCGACCCGCATGAGCGAGGTGCGCGACGTGGCCAACGCCGGGGAGAAGATGCCCCAGAAATCGACGTACTTCTATCCCAAGCTCCTGTCGGGGCTCGTCATCAGCAAGATCGTCGAAGGGGAAATGGCCGAGTAGCGCCTGCCTCTCCTCTCCCTGAGGGAGAGGGTGCCCAAAGGGCGGGCGAGGGGGGTTCGGAGTGAGCATCTTTGAGTTGTCCTCAGTGAGATTTTCATGCCTTTGACCGCATCCGACATCCTGAATTTCATGGAAAAAGGCGCCTCGCGCCCCCTGACCGTGCGCGAGATCGTCTCCGAATTCGATCTGCAACGGCGCGAGCGCGCGCAGGCGGTGCAACTCATCGAGGAGATGGCCCGCGAGGGGACACTGGTGCGCCTGAAGGGGGATCGCTTCTCCATCCCCCGGCAGGTGAACCTCGTCACCGGGACGGTTTCGGCGCACCGCGACGGCTACGGCTTCGTCGCCTCGCCCGATCGCCCCGACGTCTTCATCCCCGCCCGCTACATGCGCGAGGTCATGCACGGCGATCGCGTCGTGGTGCGGGTCGAGCGCGGCTGGCGCGGCGCCAAGCCCGAGGGGCGGGTCATCCGCGTCCTCGACCGCGCCCACCAGACGCTGGTCGGCCGCTTCGAGGCCGGCGCGCGCTTCGGCTACGTCGTCCCCCTCGACCCGCGCCTGACGCACGACGTCTACATCGCCGAAGGGGAGAGGGGCGGCGCCAGGCCGGGGCAGATCGTCATCGCCCGCATCGACGCCTACCCCGAGCGCAACCGCAACCCCGAGGGGACGATCGTTCAGGTGCTGGGCAACCCCGACGACCCGGAAGTCGAAATCCTCACCATCGTTCACAAGCACAGCCTCCCCTACGAATTCCCCCCCGAGGTGCTGGAAGAGGCCGCCGCCGTCCCCGCCGAGGTGCGCGACGAAGACCTCAAGGGGCGCAAGGATCTTCGCGACATCCCGCTGGTCACCATCGACGGCGAGACGGCCAAGGATTTCGACGACGCCGTCGCCGTGCGCGCAGAAGGAGACGGGCGGGTGCGTCTGTGGGTCGCCATCGCCGACGTCGCCCACTACGTCGCCGAAGGGAGCGCCATCGACCGCGAGGCGTACGATCGCTCGACGAGCGTCTACTTCCCGGGGCGCTGCGTCCCGATGCTCCCCGAAGCGTTGAGCAACGGCATCTGCTCGCTCAACCCCGACGTCGACCGCCTCGCCATGACGGCCGAGATCGTCTTCGGCGCGCAGGGCGAGCGCCTGCAAAGCGCCTTCTACCCGGCCGTGATCCGCAGCCGCGCCCGCCTGACCTACACCGAGGTGTGGGAGGTGCTTCAGGGGGGGGACGCACCGGCCTCTGCCGAGGGATTGAAGGACGATCTGCGTCTCATGCGCACCCTGGCCGAGCGGCTGACCGCCATGAGGCGAGGCCGCGGGAGCCTCGACTTCGATCTGCCCGAAGCCGAGATCGTCCTCGATCTGCGGGGGCGGCCCGAGAACATCGTGCGCGCCGAGCGCAACGCGGCGCATCGGCTCATCGAAGAGTTCATGCTCGCCGCCAACGAAGCGGTCGCCGCCTTTCTCGACGCCAAAGAGACGCCGATCCTCTTCCGGGTGCACGACCCCCCCGCGCCGGAAAAGTTGTTGGCCTTCCAGCAGTTCATCGCCCATTTCAACTACGGCCTCGTTCTCGATGACGGCGGGGTCGATCCGCGCAGGCTTCAGGCGATGCTGGCCGAGATCGAGGGGAAGCCCGAAGAGCGCATGATCAATCAGGTTCTTCTGCGCAGCATGCGTCAGGCCCGCTATGCGCCCGAGAATTCGGGGCACTTCGGCCTCGCCGCCGACCTGTACTGCCACTTCACCTCCCCCATCCGTCGCTACCCCGATCTGACCGTGCACCGGGCGCTCAAAAAGGTGCTGACCCGTCGTCTCAGCGCGGCCCACCGCGGACGCCTGGAGAAGACGTTGCCGGAGGCGGGGGAGCACACCTCGCAGATGGAGCGCCGCGCCATGGAGGCCGAGCGCGAAGTTGTCGATCTGAAAAAATGTCAGTTCATGGCCGACAAGGTCGGTGAAGCCTTCGAGGGTTTCGTCTCCGGAGTTCAGCCCTTCGGCTTCTTCGTTGAGCTCAAAGACTTTTTCGTCGAAGGGTTGGTGCGCGTCTCGACCCTCACCGACGATTTCTACGAGTACGAAGAAGACCTGCACCGCCTCATCGGACAGCACCGCCGCCGCCAGTTCCAGATCGGCAGCCCCGTGCAGGTCACCGTGCGCTCGGTCAATGTCGAGAGGCGCGAAATCGATTTCGCCCTGGTCGAGATGGAGCCGGGAGGAGAGCGCCGGACCGAAGGCAGGGAACGCAGGAGCGAAGGCAAAGGGCGCAGGGCTGAAGACAGAGGACGCAAGGCCGAGAGCCGAGGACGAAGGAAGGGTCGATGAACGCCCACCGATGCTCCGTCATCCGGCTTCAGATATCCCAATGGAACTGATACGCAATCTCGATCATATCGACCGCCCCTGGCCCGCGCCCGTCGTCACCATCGGCAACTTCGACGGGGTGCATCTCGGTCACCGCGAGATTTTCCGCCGTCTCACCTCCGAGGCGAAGCGCATGGGGGGGACATCGGTCGTCTTCACCTTCGTGCCGCATCCGCGCAAGGTCCTCGATCCGCAACGCGCTCCGCTGCAGATCAACACCTACGCCGAGAAGGAGCGTCTCATCGCCGCGTCCTGCGTCGATGTGCTGATTTGCGCCCCGTTCACTCGCGAAATGGCGGACTATGCGGCCGAGCGCTTCGTCGAAGAGATCCTGGTGGGGCGCATCGGGGTGCGGCGCCTCATCGTCGGATACGATTACGCCTTCGGCAAGGGGCGCCAGGGGAACATCGATTTTCTGCGGGAAAAGGGGGCGCAACTGGGGTTCGACGTCGAGGTCCTCTCCCCCGTCACCCAGCAGGGGGAGATCTACAGCTCGACCCGCATTCGCGAGATGATCCTCGAAGGGCGCATGGAGGAGGTCGTCCCCTTTCTGGGGCGCCACTTCACCCTTGAAGGGACGGTGATTCACGGCTCGAAGCGGGGCAAGACCCTCGGTTTCCCCACCGCCAACCTCGCCACCGAGAAGGAACTGCTGCCGCCCTCGGGGGTCTACGCGGTCAAGGTGAAGCGGGGCGAGGAGATCCTCGACGGCGTCGTCAATATCGGCTGCAATCCGACCTTCGGCCCGGGGAAACTCTCGCTGGAGGTCTACCTCCTCGATTTCGAGGAAGAAATCTACGGCGAGACGCTGCGCCTCTATTTCTTCACGCGCCTGCGCGAGGAGAAAACCTTTCCCGGCGTCGAGGCGCTCGTGGAGGCCATCGAAGAAGACGTCCGCGAGGCGCGCCGGCTCCTTTCGGGGGCGCGGATCAAGGCCTACCGCGATTATCTCGATTGTGGAGCCCGGTAGGGGATGTCCGCAGAGAAGCTCTGCTTCGATGTTTCGGTAGGTGGCGCCCGAGAGCGAAGGCTTGGAATGTAAATCTGAATGGAACGCGGATTTACGCGGAAAAGCTCGGATCAAAATCTGATTTTTCAGGATCAGATCTTTATCCGCGCGCATCAGATTCTATCCGCGTTCCATTATAGGAAGATTTTCAATGAACATCCGCGGCACCACAGCAGTTTACGGCATCTTCGGCGACCCCGTCGCCCATTCCCTCTCGCCGCCGATGCAAAACGCCGCCTTCGCCGACGGCGGCATCGACGCCGCCTACGTTCCGTTCCATGTCTCCCCCGACGCTCTGAAGGGGGCTGTTGAAGGCATTCGTGCGCTCGGCATTCGGGGGGTGAACGTAACCGTGCCGCACAAGGAGGCGATCGTGGCGCTGCTCGATCGTCTCGATCCGCTGGCGGAGTCGATCGGGGCGGTGAACACCGTTCGCAACGACGGCGGCATCCTGACGGGGTTCAACACCGACGCCACGGGCTTTCTTCGCTCGGTGCACGACGATCTGGGCTGCCGCCCCGAGGGGGGACGATTTCTCCTTCTCGGCGCTGGCGGTGCGTGCCGGGCGGCCGTCGCCGCACTGGCGGGGGCCGGGGCGTCCTCCATCGCGATTGCCAACCGCACCGAGGCGCGGGCGCAGGGGCTCGTCGAGCGCTGTCGCGTCGATTACCGGGGCACGTCTTTTGCTTCGTTGCCGCTCGATCCGCATCGCCTCGCCGCCGTCCTCCCCGAGGTCGATCTGGTGGTGAACACCTCGGCGGCCGGCCTGCAGCAGGGCTCCTGCATCGACCTCCCCTGGAGTCGCCTTCGCTGCGAGGCGCTCTTCTACGACATGGTCTACGACCGCGAGGGGACGCCGATGCTCCGGCGCGCCGCCGCGCACGGGATCAGGGGGGCGCACGGCCTCGGCATGCTCGCCGCGCAAGGCGAGGATGCCTTTTTCATCTGGACCGGTCGAAGGCCGGCGCCGGGGTTGATGCGGAAGGTGCTGGAGAGGGTCAATCAGTGATGGCGTCGCAAAAACTCACCAACTGCTGCGTTACTGCCATCGCTCTCGCTGCTTCGACGTACATAAGTACGCCTCATTGCTCGACAATGGCGCGCCTTGCATTTGGCGCTTTTTGCTTAGCCATCCCCAATTTTGCTTTCTTGCAAGTATCTATTCACCTTGTGGGGTCGCGGCTCACATGACAAGGGTGTCTGGCGCCATGGACGGCGCCAGCCAAGCGGCCATGGACGGCGAAAAGCGTCCCTTGGCATGGGAGTTGGGACCCCATGCTGAACAGTTACTCTTGCGAAAGCATTAATCAATGAACACGACGAACCGCCCGAAGGGGGATTTCTAGAGCGTATGGCCATTCAGCGTCTCGGAGACATGCTGATCCGCAGCAAGGTGATCAGCGATGCCCAGCTTGCCAAAGCCCTTGAGGAGCAAAAGGCCAACGGAGGCCGCCTCGGCGCCTCCCTGATCAAGCTCGGCTTCATCAAGGAGGAGGATCTCGCCTCCTTTCTTTCGCGTCAGTACGGCATCCCGTCGATCAATCTCGCCGAGTTCGAGATCGAGCCCAACATCATCCGGCTCATTCCTCCCGACATCGCGCAGAAGTATCAGATCATCCCGGTGAACCGCGCCGGTTCGACCCTGATCATCGCCATGAGCGATCCGACCAACATCTTCGCCATCGACGATATCAAGTTCATGACCGGGTTCACCGTCGAGGTGGTGGTCGCCACCGAGACCGCCATCAAGACCTCCATCGACAAGTACTACGACCAGAGCGCCTCTCTGGCCGACGTGATGGACGATCTGGAGGACATCGACCTCGAGCTCGTCGACGACGAGGACAACGTCGATGTGCGCGAGCTCGAGAGGGCGACCGAAGATGCCCCCGTCGTCAAGCTCGTCAACCTGATTCTGACCGACGCCATCAAGAAGAAGGCGTCCGACATCCACATCGAGCCGTACGAGAAGAGCTTCCGGGTGCGCTACCGCATCGACGGCATCCTCTACGAGATGATGAAGCCGCCGATGAAGCTCAAAAACGCCATCATCTCGCGCCTGAAGATCATGGCCGAGATGGACATCGCAGAGCGGCGTCTGCCGCAGGACGGGCGCATCAAGATCAAGCTCCCCGGCGGCAAGGACATGGACTATCGCGTCAACTGCCTTCCAACCCTCTTCGGCGAGAAGGTCGTTCTGCGTCTGCTCGACAAGTCGAGCCTGCAGCTCGACATGACCAAGCTCGGCTACGAGCCGCAGGCCCTCGAATGGTTCAAGCGCGAGATTCACAAGCCCTTCGGCATGGTGCTGGTCACGGGGCCGACCGGCTCGGGCAAGACCGTCTCGCTCTACTCGGCCCTCTCCGAGCTGAACAAGGTGTCGGAGAACATCTCCACTGCCGAAGATCCCGTCGAGTTCAACTTCGCCGGGATCAACCAGGTGCAGATGCACGAGGAGATCGGCCTCAACTTCGCCACGGCCCTTCGGGCCTTTCTGCGTCAGGACCCCGACATCATCATGATCGGCGAGATCCGCGACTTCGAGACGGCCGAGATCGGCGTCAAAGCTGCGTTGACGGGGCACCTCGTGCTGTCGACCCTGCACACCAACGACGCGCCGAGCACCATCATCCGCCTGCTCAACATGGGGATCGAGCCGTTTCTCGTCGCCTCGGCGGTCAACCTCGTCACCGCCCAGCGCCTCGCTCGGCGCATCTGCCCCGACTGCAAGGAACCCGAGGATATCCCCCGCCAGGCCCTCGTCGAAGCGGGCGTTCCGGCCGCGCAGGCCGACCAGTACGTCTGCTACCGTGGAAAAGGGTGCGGGAATTGCAACAACACCGGCTACAAGGGGCGTGTCGGCATCTACCAGGTCATGCCGATGTTCGAAGAGATCCGCGAAATGGTCCTCGCCGGCGCGAACACGGCCGAGATCAAGCGCGAGTCGATGCGGCTCGGGGTCAAGACGATGCGTCAGTCGGCTCTGACCAAGCTCATGGAGGGGGCGACCTCCTTCGAGGAAGTGCTGCGCTGCACTATTGCGGATGATTGAGGATCCACGTAGGGGCGGGGTCTCCCCGCCCCGGGCGCTCTGCCGTCCAGGGCACGCAGACCGTGCCCCTACCCATAAAACTGACGATTCGATGCCGCAGTGGCAGGGGGAAAAGATCGAGCAATGACGACTGAATCCAAACCGAGCATGCAGATGCTTCTGAAGGTCATGGTCGAGCAGGGCGCTTCCGACCTGCACATCACCACCGGCGCGCCGCCGATGCTGCGCATCGACGGGCGCATCGTCCCCCTCAAGGCGCCGCCGCTGACGCCCCCCGATACGAAGCAGCTGTGCTACAGCATCCTGACCGACGCGCAGAAGCGAAAGTTCGAGGAGGAGAGCGAGCTCGACCTCTCCTTCGGCGTCAAGGGGCTTTCGCGTTTTCGCGGCAACGTCTTCATCCAGCGCGGCGCCCTGGCCGGAGCGTTCCGGCGCATCCCCTACAAGATCCTCACCTACGAGGAGCTGGGGCTGCCGCCGGTCGTCCGCGAGATCGCCCGCAAGCCGCGGGGGCTGGTGCTGGTGACGGGGCCCACCGGCAGCGGCAAATCGACGACGCTGGCGACGATCATCGACACCATCAACCAGGAGCGCCACGACCACATCGTCACCATCGAGGACCCGGTCGAATACATCCACCAGCACAAGAACTGCATCGTCAACCAGCGCGAGGTCGGTGCCGACACCCAGTCGTTCAAGAAGGCACTCAAGTACATCCTGCGCCAGGACCCCGACGTCGTTCTGCTCGGCGAGCTGCGCGATCTGGAGACGATCGAGGCGGCGCTCACCATCGCCGAGACGGGGCATCTGTGCTTCGCCACCCTGCACACCAACGGCTGCGTGCAGACGATCAACCGCATCATCGACGTCTTCCCCACCCACCAGCAGCAGCAGGTGCGCACCCAGCTCTCCTTCGTCCTCGAAGGGGTCATCTCCCAGGCGCTTCTGCCCAAGGCCCACGGGTCCGGGCGCGCCCTCGCACTGGAGGTCATGGTCCCCAACGTCGCCATCCGCGCCCTCATCCGCGACGACAAGGTCCACCAGATCTATTCGCAGATGCAGATGGGGCAGGAGAAGTTCGGGATGCAGACGATGAACCAGTCCCTCTTCATGCTCTATCACAAGAAGCTGATCTCGATGGAGATGGCGCTGTCGCGCTCCAGCGATACGGACGAGCTCAGGCAGATGATCGCCAACCCCGCGTCGGTGCTGCGCAGAAACGTCCCCGGAGCGGCGGGGGCCCGGGGTGGCAACTGAACGTGGAATCCAGAGGATGAAAGCGAAATCTGGGGTCTGAGCTTTTCTCCTGGCTCCCGGCTACTGCATTTGAGAGGTTGATATGCCCAAGTTTTCGTGGGAAGGCAAGACCCGCGCCGGGCAGGCGCAAAAGGGGGACATGGAGGCGCCCAGCGAGGCGGCGGTGACCGCGGCGCTGCGCCGTCAGGGGATCATGCCGTCGAAGATCAAGGCGCGCGGCAAGGGTCTCGACATGGAGATCAAGATCCCCGGGCTCGAGCCGAAGGTGACGACGAAGGATCTTGTCATCTTCACCCGCCAGTTCGCCACCATGATCGACGCCGGTCTCCCCCTGGTGCAGTGTCTCGACATTCTGGGGCGCCAGCAGGAGAACAAGACGTTCAAGAAGATCCTCATCGAGGTCAAGGAGAGCGTCGAGTCGGGCTCCACCTTCGCCGAGGCGCTCAGGAAACATCCCAAGGCCTTCGACGAGCTCTACGTCAACCTCGTTGCCGCGGGTGAGGTCGGGGGTATCCTCGATACCATTCTCAACCGCCTGGCCGCCTACATCGAAAAAGCGCTCAAGCTCAAGAAGAAGGTCAAGAGCGCCATGACCTACCCGGCGACCATCGTCGCCATCGCGATCCTCGTCATCTCGGTCATCCTCGTCTTCGTCATCCCGGCCTTCGAGTCGATGTTCGCCGACTTCGGCGGCAGCCTGCCGCTGCCGACGCAGATGGTCATCAACCTGAGCAACTTCATCCAGAGTTATATCCTGGTGATCATCGGCGCCGTCGTCCTTGCGATCTTCGCCTTCAAGCGGACGTACAAGACCGAGAAGGGGCGCGCCTTCATCGACGATTTCGCCCTGAAGCTCCCCATCGCCGGGGTCCTTATCCGCAAGGTGGCGGTGGCCAAGTTTACCCGCACTCTGGGGACGATGATCTCCAGCGGCGTGCCGATCCTCGACGGGCTGGAGATCGTCGCCAAGACCGCCGGCAACCGGACGGTCGAGAAGGCGATCTACCGGGTGCGCCAGAGCATCAGCGAAGGCAAGACGATCGCCGAGCCGCTGGAGAAGTCGGGGGTCTTCCCCCCCATGGTCTGCCAGATGATCAACGTCGGCGAGCAGTCGGGCTCCATCGACACCATGCTCAACAAGATCGCCGACTTCTACGACGACGAGGTCGACGACGCCGTGGCGAACCTGACGGCCATGATGGAGCCGCTCCTCATGCTCTTTCTCGGCGTCACCGTCGGCGGGCTCGTCATCGCCATGTATCTGCCGATCTTCCAACTCGCCGGAACCGTCGGGGGGTGATGCGAAGCGCCCCCGAACCCGCACACGCCCTGACCCGGCGCCAGCTCAATCGTCTGCTGCTGTCGCGGGTGGCCGTCTTCACCCTGCTGTTGGGGGGGACGATCCTGTACCATCTGCGCCTCGAGGGGTGGACCCATCCGGTCCTCCCCTTTTTCTACGGGCTTACGGTCGTCACCTATCTGCAGGCCTTCGTTTCGGCGGTCTTTCTCCCTCGCGCCGTGCGGCTGCGCCTGTTCGCCCAGGCCCAGATCACCTGGGATCTGCTGCTGGTCACCGCGCTGGTCTACATCACCGGGGGGATCGGCAGCATCTTCTCCTTCCTTTATCTGCTGGTCATCGTCAGCGGCAGCGTCTTTCTCGGGCGCAAAGAGGTCTTCATCGTCGCCTCGGCCGCCGCCATCCTCTACGGCAGCCTCCTCGATCTGCAGTTCTACGGCTACCTGCCGCAGATCGAAGCGCTGACCTTCCCGGAGGAGATCGACGGCGGACGGGTCTTTCATGCCGTCTTCGTCCACGTGCTCGCCTTCTTTCTGACCGCCTTTCTCAGCGGAACGGCTGCCGAGCGGCTGCGCCGCAGCGAATCGGCCCTCGAAAAGCGCACCATCGACTACGAAGAGCTCGAAAACCTCAATCGCACGATTCTCGCCCATATCAACAGCGGCTTGCTGATGATCAACCCGCAGGGGCGCATCCGCTCCTTCAACCGGGCCGCCGAGAAGCTCACCGGCTACTCCCTGGAAGACGTCTACGACCGCGACATCCGCACCCTCTTTGCGAAGATGGAAGTCCTCGGCGAACAGGGGTTCATCGTCGAGAGTCGCGGCGAAGCGACGGTGGTGCACAAGGGGGGGCAGCCGCTCATCTTCGGCTACGCCTCCACCCCCATCGACGACCCCCACGGCGCGCCCCTGGGGCTCCTCGTCACCTTTCAGGATCTGACCCCCTACAAGAAGATGGAGGAGGAGCTCAAGCGCACCGACCGGCTGGCCGCGGTGGGGCGCCTCGCCGCGGGGATCGCCCACGAGATCCGCAACCCCCTGGCCGCCATCAGCGGCTCTGCGCATCTGCTCATGGAGGGGAACGATCTTCGAGAGGGGGATCGCCGCCTCATGGGGATCGTCGTGCGCGAGGCCGACCGGCTGAGCCGCCTGCTCACCGATTTTCTCCTGTACGCGCGTCCGACCCCGCCCGACCCGAGCGTCGTCGATGTTTCGAAGCTCCTCGACGAGCTCGCCGACGTCATCGCATCGGACAGGCGCTTTGAAAACGTCATCATCCGCAGGGATTATCCCGGCGGCGTCAAGATGCTCGTCGACCGGCAGCAGATCAGCCAGGTGCTGTGGGATCTGGCGATCAACGGCGCTGAAGCGATGGAGGGGGAGGGGGAGCTGCGCTTCGCGGTGCGCCCCGACGAGTCGCTCCTCTTCATCGAAGACACCGGCCCCGGCATCCCCCCCGAGGTGCGCGAGCGCATCTTCGAGCCGTTCTTCACCACCAAGGACGCAGGAACCGGGCTCGGCCTCTCCACCGTCTATACCCTGGTGCAGGGGCACGACGGCCGGATCGACGTGGCCGAAGGGAAGACCGGGGGGACGCGCTTCGTCATCCGCCTGCCGGGGCGAGTGGTTCAAACCTGAGGGGTTGTATTCGCTGCTGCGCTGGTCCTATAATCCGTAGCGTCTTCATGTCGCAGGCCGTCTTCAATCTTTTAGATCCTTCTTCACCGAAAGCCATACCTAAATGGACACGACACCCAGCCAATACCGCATCCTCGTCGTCGACGACGAAGAAAGCCTGCGCGAATATCTCGCCATCATGCTCCACAGAGAGGGATACCACGTCGACGCCGTCGCCGACGGCGCACAGGCGGTGGCGCGCCTGAAGGAGTTCGGCTACGACCTGGTGATCAGCGATATCAAGATGCCGCGCCTCTCCGGATTCGAGCTCCTCAAGCACATCAAGGACCGCACCCCCGAGACCGCCGTCATCATGGTCACCGCCTTCTCCAGCACCGAAGAGGCGGTCGAGGCGATGAAGCAGGGGGCCTACGACTACATCATCAAGCCCTTCAAGAACGAAGAAATCCGCCTCGTCATCAAGAACGCGCTTGAGCGTCAGTCGCTGCGCCACGAGAATCAGGAGCTGAAAAAAGAGCTGGAGCGCCGCTACTCCTTCGGCAACCTCATCGGCAAGAGCAAGCCGATGCAGGACGTCTACGACCTCATCCAGAAAGTCGCCGCAAGCCGGGTCAACGTGCTCATCACCGGCGAAAGCGGCACCGGCAAGGAGGTCGTCGCCAAGGCGATCCACTACAACAGCGACCGCAAAGACAAGCCCTTTCTCCCCATCAACTGCGGCGCCATCCCCGAAAACCTCCTCGAAAGCGAGCTTTTCGGACACGAGAAGGGCTCCTTCACCGGCGCCTTCCAGCAAAAGAGCGGCCTCTTCGAGGTCGCCAACGGCGGCACCGTCTTTCTCGACGAGATCGGCGAGCTGCCGGCCATGATGCAGGTCAAGCTCCTGCGCGTGCTGCAGGAGCGCGAGTTCCGCCGCGTCGGCGGCACCAAGGACATCCAGGTCGACGTGCGCCTCGTTGCCGCCACCAACAAGGATCTGGAGCAGGCGGTGTCCCAGGGGACGTTCCGCGAAGACCTCTTTTACCGCCTCAACGTCATCCGCCTCTCCCTCCCCCCGCTTCGCGAGCGCCGCGAAGACATCCCCCTGCTCATCGAGCACCTTTACCGGAAACTGACGGGCCATGAGACGCTGAAGGTCTCCGAAGGGGCGATGCGCCGCCTTCTCGACTACAGCTGGCCGGGGAACATCCGCGAGCTCGAAAACGTGCTGGAGCGCTGCGTCGTTCTGGGGCAGGGCGACGTCCTCGAAGAAAACTTCCTCCCTCCCCAGATTCAGCTTCGCGCCGCCGGCGGCGGAACGAGCCTGCACGAGATACCGGAATCGGGACTCGACCTCGACGAATACCTCGGCAGCATCGAAAAAGAAATCCTCCTCAAAGCCCTCGACCGAACCGGCGGCGTGCGCAAAAAAGCCGCCGAGCTCCTCGGCATCACCTTCCGCTCCATCCGCTACCGCCTCGCCAAATTCGACATCGATCCGGATGGGGAGGAGGAGTAGGGCGAGCGATCCCCCTGTCCGCAAAGCGGCCATCCCCCCTATTCATAAGGGGGACATGGCACTGCTTTGCCCCCCTATGAAATAGGGGGGGGGTCCGAAGGATCGGGGGGGTGTGATCCTTTTCGCGTGCTCACGAAACAAATTCCGGCACCTGTCCGACCGGCACCGTGGCGTCTGAGACGAAAATTGTCACCTTTCCGGCGTATGTTGAAGCAGGATATTGACTTCACAAGGGGGAATTTGCGAGAATCACTAGGGTTCTTTGGTTGGGTCTGCCCTTGGCACAATGGTTGCTAAATAGATGGACAACAAGTTCGTCAGGGGAAATCCGGGCGCGCCGGAACACACACCCTGCACCTCATCCCAACCCGGTCGAATCGTTCGGCCACTTTTCGGTTCAATGCGAAAGGAGACAAAAGCATGCTGAAAAAATTCAAGAAGTCCGAAAAGGGTTTCACCCTGATCGAGCTGCTGATCGTCGTCGCGATCATCGGCATCCTGGCGGCGATCGCGATTCCGCAGTTTGCGAGCTATCGCGAGAGGGCGTTCAACTCATCGGCACAGAGTGACTTGAGGACGATCCGTACCTCAGTCGAAGCAATCTATGCAGAGATATATAGATATCCTACTGTAGCCTTTGGTACAACTTGGAACACTGGACGTTTGGAAAGAACTGACACTGACACACCTGCTAACAATATTAATGTTCCCTTGTCTTCCAATGTAGAAGCGAATTATGCAGGTGAAAATAATTTGTATAGCATTGGTGCACGTAATACTCAAGGTACTAGGGTCTTTGCTACTACCCAAGAGGCAAGCAATATTTTTTATCACACTACAATGTCAACCAACATTCCTGCCCTGTCCTCTGATTTGGATTGGGCATCTTCTGGGAACTGGAACCAGCTCTAAAGTGGTTGTTGCAAGCCCCTCTTTTTGAGGGGCTTGCAACTAATAATAACAATGAAAAGAATTTTTTTTATTCTTTGTTTTGTCCTATTTTTTTTCTCCTTTCATTTTCTGCCTGATCCCCACTCTGCTGCAAAGTCCTTTTTTTTTGTGTTTTGCACTTGGCTCCTGCTTTTATTTGTAGTTTATCGTGATGAGTTCATCATTTATGACTCTATCCTTCTTAGCTTCTTTATCCTAAGTTCTATTTTTTTGCTTTCCGCCTTTTTTTCAAAAGATCCAGCATCTTCCCTTGTCCTGATTGTTGGAACTTTAACGGGTTGTATCTTTCTTCTCTTGGCACGTAGCTTTTTTTTGGTCAATTCCACAGTGTCAATTGCCAGCATGTCACTGTTTGCCATCATTTCAGTACTCTTCGCAGCCCTTGGTCTTCTTCAATACCACGACTATATACTGAACGGCCATCGTGCCGAGATGTTCATCCCCTACTTTCTGCCAAGCACCGGCACTCGCCTGAGCGGCCCCTTCGGCCAGCCTAATTTTCATGCCACCGTCATGCTCATCGGCCTATGCGCCCTTGGCTATTTGTATAAATTCAACCTTCAAAAATTCCAGAAGGTGTGGGTTCGACTCGGCTTCTCGCTGACCGTCGTCCTGCTCTTCTTCAACTTTTTTCTCACTAATTCCCGCGCTGGGCAGGTCTCCCTGATCTTCATCTTTCTCGGTCTCTATCTCTACGGGAGATACTGTTCGAGAACGAAAGGGGTCACCCTATTAACTCGCAAAGAGATCGCCGCCCTTGCTCTGCTCACGGTTTTCTCCTTTGTCCTCTATTGGCTCACGATTTCCCATCTGTTGCCTCAAGGGCAACAAGCCGTTCTTATCAGGGACAGCAGCATCTTCAACCGCCTCAACATGTGGGTGGCGACTCTTCTGATGGCCTGGGATCATCCCTGGCTCGGGGTCGGTCCGGACAATTTCAAAGCTTATCTGGCCGAATACCAGATCAGGGCGCACGCTCTGACGAATCTCCTCTACGAAGACCTGCTCTACACCCGCTGGGCGCACAACGAATATCTGCAGGTTCTCGCCGAGGGGGGTATCTTCGCCTTTGCCGCGATGATGGCCTTTCTGATCACCGCAGGTCGGCGTATCTGGCAGGGGCTGAAAGAGACCGCGACACCCGGTTTCGTCTTCGTCCCTCTGGCCCTTGTCCCTCTTCTGGTCCATGGAGGATTTGAGTGGCCGCTGCGTTTCGCGCCCCTCTTCGCGACCTTTCTTTTGCTCATCGCCCTTTCTCTCCCCAACGACGGCAAACATATCCGGGTGAATATCGACACTCCCGTGCGGCGCGGCTTTATCGTCCTCGTCTGCTGTTTTTTCATCGGTTTGGGAAGTTGGGCGCTGTATTGGGACATTCAGGCCGGAATCCTGAAGTCGCGGACCGGGAACGAGGAGATGCTGACCGAAAATGTCGCCTTGCTGAAACGCCTTTCAGAAAACCCCGTGACCGCCGTCACCATGCTGCGGCAGGGGATTCATCCTTATCTTCAATACGCTGTTCGCGAGAACGATGCCGATCTCGCGCAGGAGCTTAGCGAGATCATGGAAGGGGTGATTTATCTGGAGGGGGCGTCGTGGCAGTGGTATAACCTGGCTCGTCTGCAACTGACCGCGGGTCGTGAAGGGGCGGCGATGGCCTCCGTCGAGCGCGCTATTCATCTCAGGCCGAACCACGAGCCGTCGTGGCAGCTCCTTCGCTATCTCAATGTACTCAACGCTTCCAGAGAAACAGGCAGACCGGTAGAGGATTTCTACCCCGATGCGCATTTCGAGGGACTCGATGTCGGTACTCTCCATCACTGACGTTCACAAAACCTACAACCCCGGTCTCTTCAAAAAGAAGGTGCAGGCCGTCAGGGGGCTGTCGCTCGATGTGGCGGCGGGGGAGGTCTTCGGGCTGATCGGCCCCAACGGGGCCGGGAAGAGCTCGACCATCCGGCTGTTGCTCGGACTGAGCCGTCCGGATAAGGGGACGGTGCTGGTCAAGGGGGAGGCGCCCGGCAGAGCCGAGGTCCTTCGGCAGATCGGCTATCTCCCCGAAAATCCCTACCTGTACGACAATCTCTCGCTGCGTCATCTCCTCGAGTTCTGCGCCGGGGTCACGAGCCTTTCGTCCGCCGATCGCGAGGCGCGCATCGATCGCTTGCTGAAGCGCCTTGATATGGCCGCCGTTCAGAACCGCCCCATGCGCACCTACTCCAAGGGGATGCTGCAGCGGGCGGGAATCTGTTTCGCCCTTCTGCACGACCCCGAGATCGTCATCCTCGATGAGCCGATGTCGGGGCTCGATCCCATCGGCCGCAAGCTCGTCTTCGACATCGTGATGGAGTTGAAGGAAGAGGGGAAGACGATCTTTTTCTGCTCGCACATCCTGAGCGATGTGGAGCGGCTGTGCGACCGCATCGGTCTGCTGAACAAGGGGGTGCTTGTTCGCACCTTCGAGCGCAGCGACTTCAGCGCAGAGCTCGGCTTTTCGGTCCACCTTCGCCTCGGCGCGCTCAGCCGGGAGCAGAAAGAGGCGCTCTCTCAGCGGGGAGTCGATCTGCAGCAGGAAGGGGAGGGGCACATCGTGTCGACGTCCGGGGCGCGGCTCGCCGAGACGGCGCAGATTCTCGCGACGCTCGGGGTCCCCATCGTCGGCAGCCGCAGCGAGCGGATTTCTCTGGAAGAGCTTTTCGTCTCCGCCATTCAAGGGGGTGCGCAATGAGCCGCGTTCTTGCCCTCGCCCGCATCACCTGCCTGGAGGGGATCCGCAACCGCTCGGTCTTCGGCATCCTCCTCTTCTCTCTTTTCATCCTGGGGCTCAACGTCGCGGTGGCGGGCTTCTTCATGCGCGACATCGGCAAGGTCACCGTCGACATGAACCTCGCCGCCCTTTCTTTTTCCGGACTCCTCCTCGTCTTCTTCGTCGCCCTGGGGCTGATGGCCAAGGACATCGACCGGCGCACGATCCAGATCGTCCTCTCCAAGCCGATCTCCCGCACCGAGTACGTCTTCGGCAAGTATCTGGGGCTTCTGGCCTTCATCGCCGTGTCGCTCCTTGTTCTGCTGACGCTCTCCTCCGCGACGATCCTCCTCATCCGGGGGCTCTACCCCGCCTATTTCGGCGACTTCTCCTGGAGCGTCTTCTATCTCGCGGCGTTCTTCGTGCTGGTGCGCCTCGCGGTGGTGAGCGCCATCGTCGTCTTTTTCTGCACGCTGACGACCAACTCCTTCATCGCGCTCATCTTCTCGATCTGCGCCTATATCGTCGGCCAGTCGATCGAGGAGGTGATCTTCTACCTGCGGAGCGCCTCGGCTGCGCAGGAGCCGGCGATCTCCGCCTCGCTGCAGCGTTTCATCGAGGTTGTCTCCTACATCGCCCCCAACCTCTCGGTCTTCAACTTCCAGTTGGAGGCGGCGCACGGGCTGGCCGTTTCTGGAGGGCGGATCGCCTTCGCCCTCGGGTACGGGGCGACCTATATCGTCGTGGTGCTTCTGCTGGCCTCGTGGATCTTCCGCCGCCGGGAGTTCAACTGATGGGGCGAAGCCTCGGCATCGGCCTCGTCTTTCTCTTCGTCTTCTCCCTCTATGTCTGGGCGCATGACCGGGTCTGGGAAGAGCGGGCGCAGGTGCGCGGCTCGGCCGCGGCGGGGTATGTCCTCCCCTCGGCCTTCAACCGGATCATGGCCCTCGAATACAAGGGGCTCCTCTCCAGCTATCAGTTTCTTCAGGTGACGACCTTTTTCGGCGAACGCCTCGTGCGCGACGAGGGGCTCACCGAGGGCGACTGGGACTACATCGTCGCCATGCTCGAATCGATCACCGATCTCGATCCCTATTTTCTCGACGCGTACATCTTCGGCGAGTCGATCCTGACGTGGGAAGCCGGCCGCATCGAGAGCGCCAACCGCCTGCTGGCGAAGGGGATGCAATACCGCAGCGACGACTGGCTCCTCCCCTTTTACATCGGCTTCAATCACTTTTATTTTCTGAAGGATTTCGAGCAGGGGGCCGAGTACCTCATGCGGGCGAGTCGGCTCCCCGACAGCCCGGGCTTTCTCCCCTCCCTCGCCGCCCGCCTCGGCTTTTACGGCAACCAGAGCGCGACCGCCGTCGCCTTTCTCAGAAGCATGGCGGCGCAGACGAGCGACCCGCGCCTTCGCGAGAGGCTCGAAACGCGGGTGACGGCGCTGGAGAGAGCGGCCCTGATCGAAGAAAAGGTCGCCGAATACCTTCGCGACCACGGGCAACTCCCCGCCGATCTCTCCGCCCTCGTCACGGCGGGATACCTGCACGAGCTCCCGCCGGACCCTTACGGAGGGGAGTGGTATCTCGAAGACGGACGCGTCGGCACGACCAGCAGGTTTGTGGAGGGTGATCGGGAGTCTTCGAAGCTGGAAGGCGAGTGATCTATCGTCGGGTCAGTGGGATCAAGGGAATGCGGGGTGGGGGGATGGAATACTAGGCAAGGGGGGGGACGCTCTTGATTTTTTGACTTTTCAGGGGGGGGAAAACACTTCTGCGTCGAGCATGTTTTCCAGCCCCTGCAAATCTCTTTTGGCGGCGGAGATGAGCAATCTTGCGGCGTCAATGTCGGGCATAGATCTTTTTCCCTTCCCTGAGCGCCTCGGCAATAATGTGATTCGGCGATGAACGCCAGCGCTCAAATCGCCCATTTTGTCTTACGAGAGATTGGGACCTCGTAGCCCACCTTCTTCAGAGTCGTCATTGACCGCCAACTGCGATTGCCGTACAGTTCGGTTGTTGACTTTAGCTGTTTGGCCGGAAAGATATATGCCCCCATCCGAGATGCTCGACAAAATACGAGATCTGCTCGCACGGACCCCCGAGGTCGAGTTCGCCTATCTCTTCGGCTCTCATGCCCGGGGTGATGTCGGTGCGCTCAGCGACATCGACATCGCCGTCCATGTGCGAGCCGACGTGTCGCCTTTCGGCTTTCGGCTGCGTCTGATGGAGTCTTTCGCGCGGGATTTGGGAGCGGAGCGCTTCGATCTGGTCACCCTCAACGATGCTTCCATCGTTCTGAAGTATGAAGTGATTCGCGTTGGGAAGGTGATCAAGGAAGAGAAGGAGGCGCGCGTGGCCTTCGAGGCGAAGGTGCTCGGCGAATACCTCGACACTGCATATATGCGCCGCGTTCAGGAATTTTATCTCAAGGAACAGTTGAGCAGAGGGGGAGCGCATGGTGAATAGGACTGTTTTGTCGACACGGCTTGAGCGCCTCAGGCAGTATCTCGATGTGCTCGATGCCGTGCTGCAGTACGATCCGGAGCGCTTTGTTCAAGATCCGTTCATCCACGGCACGGCGGAACGCAATTTCCATCTGGGGATCGAGTCTCTGCTCGATATCGGCAATCACGTCATTTCCGAACGCGGCTACCCTAAACCTGAAAGTTATGCCGACATCTTCCGCATCCTCGGCGAACGGGGGATCATCCCGCCGGAGCTTCTTGCCGAATTGGACGGGATGGCGGCTTTTCGCAACGTTCTGGTGCATGATTACCTGCGGCTCGATCGCGAGAAGGTCTATCGTATCATCCAGGACAAAGTTCCCGCCATGAGAGAGCTCGGGAAAATCTTCGCATCTCTGCTTTGATCCCATGCACATTACCTCCTCCTTGACCCATGGTCTGCGTTGCCGTACAGTGAAGGGGAGGGCATACGTCATTTGGAGGTTCCCATGCGCAGCAAGTTGACTTTAAGGTTGGATGAAGAGGTGATTGAGCAGACGAAGCGGTATGCCCGTGTTCGGGGGAAATCCCTTTCGCAGATCGTCGAGGATCATTTCAGGGGGTTGACTCATCCTCGTGGCGAGAAGCGGGTAGACGGTCGGAGCGACACCCCTATCACCCGATCGCTGAGGGGAATTTTGAAGGATAAGCCTCTGGATGAGCGGGACTACCGGCGCCACATGGAGGACAAGTACCTTTGAAGGTCCTCTTTGATACCAACGTTGTCCTCGATCTCCTCCTCGACAGAGAGCCCTTTTCTGGGGCGGCCGCCTCTCTCTTCGAGCGGGTCGAGCGCGGGGAGATGGTGGGTGTTCTTTGCGCCACGACATTGACTACCGTACATTATCTGCTCGTCAAGGCGCTGGGGAAAAGGGAAGGGGCCGAAGCCGTCGAGAGGCTTCTTCAGTTATTTGAGGTCGCACCGGTAACACGAGCCGTTCTCGAAACGGCGCTTCATGCGGGGCTGGACGATTATGAGGATGCCGTTCTTCACCAAGCGGCTTGTCTTGGCGGATGCGACGGGATCGTGACCCGCAACGGACGCGATTTCGTGAAAGCTAAAATAGCCGTTTTCACTCCCGAAGAGCTGCTTTCGACTCTCCGCTCTCGTTGACCGATTCCCCCGACAGGACTTCCGCTTGACCGACCTCGCTTTCCCAGCCATCGCCTTCATCCTCGGCGCCTGCATCGGCTCTTTTCTCAACGTCGTCATCTACCGCATCCCCGCCGGCGAGTCGATCGTTTCGCCGGGGTCGCGCTGCCCCGGGTGCGGCGCGGCGATTCGCTGGTATCAGAACATTCCTATTTTGAGCTGGGTTGCGTTGCGGGGGCGCTGCGGCGCGTGCGGCATTTCCATCTCGGTGCGTTATCCGCTGGTGGAGGCTCTCACCGGTGCGCTCTTTGTCCTGGTTTTTGCCGCCTTCGGCTTTCAGAGCGCCACCGTCGTTTACTGGATCTTCGTCGCGGCGCTTGTGGCGATCACCTTCATCGACCTCGATCACCAGATCATCCCCGATGTCATCAGCCTTCCCGGCATCCCCGCCGGTTTCGTCGCCTCGTTTTTCGTGCCGTGGATCTCGTGGAGCGATTCGCTCCTGGGTATCGTTCTGGGGGGCGGAAGCCTCTATCTTGTGGCGGCGGGGTATGAGCTGCTGACGAAGAAGGAGGGGATGGGGGGCGGCGACATCAAGCTGTTGGCGATGATCGGCGCTTTTCTCGGCTGGCAGGCGGTTTTGCCCGTCATCTTTCTCAGCTCCCTCATCGGCTCTCTCGTCGGGGTTCCCCTGATGCTCATCAAAAAGGCCGACGGGCGCCTCGCCATCCCCTTCGGCCCATTTCTGGCACTCGGCGCGGTCATATACCTGCTGTGGGGGCGCGCGCTGCTGACGTGGTATCTCTCTTTTTTCTGAGTCGCTCCGCCTCGCGCGGCCTCCACTTTGAGGGGAGACTTAAGCATCCGAGCTTCCTAAAGATTTTTATCCTTTCCTTTCGGTGCACTTCCGTTTAAATCCTTTGACAACCATCGTTTTAATCAAATAGTATTAGAATCGCACTAAACCGGGCCTGCGCAAGGCGAAACGGCGAGAACGGATGGTACGCCCTTTGCTATGCCATTAGCAGTGTCGAGAGTCAGAGCTCTCATCTCACTTTTCCGGACGGGATCAATAGATGCTATTCACGTCAAAGAAGGACATCGTCGGCATCGATATCGGCTCGAGCTCGGTCAAGCTTGTGCAGCTTCGGCAGGTAAAGGGCGCCTATCAGCTCGTCAACGCCGGCATCGCCCTGCTCCCCCCGGAGGTGATCGTCGACAACGCCGTCATGGACTCGGGGACCCTCGCCCAGACGCTGCGCGAGCTGGTCGAAAGCCATAAGATCAAGACGAAAAATGTCGCCACCTCCATCTCGGGCCACTCGGTCATCATCCGCAAGATTCAGCTGCCGGTCATGACGAGGGAGGAGATGGAAGCCTCCATCCAGTGGGAGGCCGAGCAGTACATCCCCTTCGACATCTCGGAGGTGAACCTCGATTTTCAGATCCTCGGCCCCGACCAGAAAGACCCTTCGGTGATGGCGGTCGTTCTGGTCGCCGCGAAGAAGGACTTCGTCAGCGATTACGTGGCGGTCTTCAGGGAGAGCGGCCTGAACCCGCAGGTTCTCGATGTCGACTGCTTCGCCCTGGAAAACGCCTTCGAGGCCAACTATCCGGTGGCCGAAGGAGAGATCGTCGCTCTGATCAACATCGGGGCGAGCGCCATGAACGTCAACATCCTGCGAGGCGGTGTGTCGGCCTTTACGCGCGACATCCAGGTCGGCGGCAACGTCTTGAACGATGAGATACAAAAGCGCCTCGGGCTCAGCGGCGAGGACGCCGAGCAGGCCAAGCTGGGGCGTCCGGTCGACGGGGTCGACGCCGCCGCGGTGCGCGATGTGCTCAGCGACGCGGCCCAGAACCTCGCCCAGGAGATCCAGCGCTCCCTCGACTTTTTCTCCGCAACCTCCGGCGGAGACCAGAAAGTGCGCAAGGTCTTCGTGACGGGGGGTACGTCAAAGTTGCCGCAGATGCGCGAGGCGCTCGAAACGCGACTGGGGCTTTCCGTGGAAACACTCGACCCCTTCCGGGAGGTCGCCGTGAACGAGGCGCTCTTCGATCCGGAATACATCCGGGAGACCGCACCGATGCTCTGCGTTGCGGCCGGGCTCGCCATGAGGAGATTGGGGGACAAATGATTCGGATCAACCTTCTTTCCGTCAGAGCGGCTCAGCGCAAGGATCAATTGCGGCTGCATCTGATCGTCCTCGGCCTCTCCCTCGTTCTCGTCGCCGGCGGGTGCGCCGCGGTGTACGCCTCGATGGCCTCGAAGATCACGGCCGAAAACGAGGCGATCGCGCGTACCCAGGACGAGCTCAACCAACTGCGCCGGACCCTCGGCGAGGTGGCGCAGTACAAGAAGCTGCAGGGCGAGCTCGAGGGGAAGCTCGACGTGCTGGCCAAGCTCCAGAGCGCCCGCTCCGGCCCGGTGCGGCTTCTCGACGAGCTGAGCAGCGCTCTTCCGGAGCGGCTCTGGCTCACTTCGTTCAGGGAGACGGGTGGGAGCATCACCATCAGCGGCGTCGGTCTCGACGAGAGGACCGTAGCCGAGCTCATGCGCAACCTCGAGCGCTCTCCCTTCTACAGCAACGTCGAGCTCAGGGTGATCGAGCAGACGACCCAGGGCGATCAGAGGCTGCACAGGTTCGACCTGACCTGCCGAGCCGTTTCGTCCGCGGCCACTCCGAGCGCCGCGCCCGCGAGGGCCTCTGCACGAGGGGGGAGGTGACCGGATGAATCCTCGGCTTGAAAAAATGCTCAAACTCCCCGTCTACCAGCGCGGCGCCATCCTCGCGGCTTTGTTGGCGGTGCTGGTCGGCGCCTTCGTTTTCCTCGCCTATCTCCCTCAGCAGGAGGAGCTTGTCGAGTTGGAGCGCCGTCACGCGCAGCTTCAATCGCGTCTGCACGACGATCGGCGCATCGCCCGCGATCTGCCCCGCTTCAAGGCCGAGTACGAGAAGCTGCAGGAGCAGCTCGCGCAGGCCCTCACCGAGCTTCCGGACCAGAAGGAGATCCCTTCGCTGCTCACCACTATCGCCGCCCTCGCCAGGGACAACGGTCTGGACGTGGTGCGCTTTCGCCCTGGAAACGAAGTCCCCAGAGGGTTCTACGCCGATGTTCCGGTGGAGTTGAGGCTCGTCGGCTCGTACCACGAGATCGCCACTTTCTTCTACGCCGTGTCGAATCTTTCGCGCATCGTCAACATCGACAATCTCGCTATGGGGACGCCCAGAAGCGTCGACGGACGCACCACGCTCACCATCGACTGCATGGCGACGACCTTCCGCTTTATCGAGGGGGCGCAATGAAATACGCGATTCCGGCCTTCGCCGCCGTCTTGATTCTGCTACTGGGCGCCTGCTCGCAGGAGCCCCCAGCGCCGCCCCAGGCCGAGCGACCACAGCGGACCGCCGCTCCGGTGCCCGCTGCCGAAGTCGACGTCGCGCAGGACGTCGCCCAACCGCAGGAGCCCCCCTACGTCTACGACCCGGCAGGGCGCAGAGATCCCTTCACGCCTCTTGTGCTCGTGCGCAGGCCCGTGGTGCAGTCCGACGCGCCGCTGACCCCGCTGCAGACCTTCGAGATCGGGCAGCTTCGGTTGACCGGTGTGATCATCGGAAAAGGGACGCCGCGTGCGATGGTCGTCGCCCCCGACGGCAAATCGTACATCCTGCAGCAGGGGGTTCTGGTGGGGAAGAACAACGGCGTCGTCAGAGAGATCCGTCGCGATGGCGTCTTCGTCGAGGAGCGGTACTACGACTTCTCCGGCGAGGTCAGGACCAATGTGCTCGAAATTTCGCTTCCGAAGAGGGAAGGAGTTTAATGTCATGCTTCAAGCTCTGTTGATGCGGTTCAGAGTCAAAATTCCGACCCTTGCGGCCCTTGCGCTTTTCGTCGTCTTCGGCGGCGCTGAAAGGGGAGAGGCGGGCGAGGCGAAGGCCACGGTCCTGAAGTCGGTCGAGATCGGCAGCGACCGCACGATGCTGCAGGCCGACAACGAGATCGATCGCTTCCGCTTCTTCCGTCTGGACGATCCGTCGCGGCTCGTCGTCGACATCTACGGCGTGCGGCCCGGCTTCGACGAGCGCGCCTTCGCGGGGCGCGGCGGCTTCGACCGCATGCGGGTCGGCGTCTACGACGACAGGACGCGTTTCGTCTTCGACGCCCCTGAGAGGGCGATCGCTTCGGCGCAGGTCCAGCGCCAAGGGGCCGCTCTGGCCGTTTCCTTCCCCGAGAGCCGCGCCGAGACGGCAGCACCCCGCGTGCGGCCCGAACCGCCCGCCGCGCAGAGCGCCCCCCCCGTGGCTGAGGTGCCGCGCATCAGCGTCAAGGACGTCAGCTTCCGCATCGAGGGGGGGAAGTCGCTTCTGAGCATCGAGCTGTCGGGTCCCGCTCGGATCGTCGAACCGATCTCTCGGGGGAACGTCGTGCGCTTCGCGGTGGTGAACGCCTCCATCGATCGCTCGCTGCGCCGCGTCATCGACACCTCCGCCTTCCCGAGCGCCATCCTGCGCATCACCCCCTACACCGCCCTGGAGCACGGACAGCAGGAGGTCCGCTTCGCCGCCGAGCTCAAAGGGGAGGTCCCCTTCGCCCTTCGCCGCGACGGGAACACCCTCGTCTTCGAGGTCGACAATCTGCACTTCGCCGAGGCCGCGCCTCCGGCCGTCGAGCGCCACAGGATTCCGGTGCTGAACCCCGAGCAGGAGTCGGCTGCCGTCGCTGCTCGCCCCGCCGTCGCCCCGCCCGCACCCGCTCCCGCCGCCCAGTCGCAGCCTTCGGTCATCAGAGCACCGGCCCCGGAGGCCGCAGCGGTGAGAGTGGACTACCGCGGAGAGAAGATCTCCCTCGTCTTCGACAACGCCGATATCCGCAGCATCCTTCAACTCATCGGCGAGGTCAGCCAGCTCAACATCATTGCCAGCGAGGCCGTGCGCGGCACGGTCACCCTGCGCCTCGTCGACGTCCCCTGGGACCAGGCCCTCGACCTCGTCCTCGATACCAACGGTCTGGGGATGCTGCGCGACGGCAACGTGGTGCGCGTGCTGCCCCGAGGCGAGATCCGCGCCATGCGCCAGGCCGAGCTCACCGCGGTGCGCGACGAGCGCCAGCTCGAACCGCTGACCACAGAGGTCATCCCCGTCTCCTATGCCGACCTGGGCGCCATCGTCGCCCCGGTGAGGGAGCTTCTGAGCGACCGCGGGAAGGTCACCCCCGACGCGCGCAACAAGCAGGTCATCGTCACCGATGTCGCTTACGTCGTCGAGGAGGTCAAACGCCTCGTCCGGATTCTCGACACCCCCGAGCGCCAGGTGATGATCGAGGCGCGCATCGTGGAGGCCAACTCCACCTTCTCCCGCAATCTCGGCGTGAACTGGGGGCTCGACCACACCCCGGGCTCCGGAGACATCAGCCGCATCAGCGTCGGGATGGGGGGGTCGTTTACCATCCCTCCGCCCGCCCCCGGCGGCATCGGACCAGCGGGTCTGGGCAGCGGCATCACTTTTGGTACCGTTAACAGCGACAGCACGATTCTCCACATGCGCATCTCGGCTCTTGAGAACGCCGGGCACGGTAAGGTCGTCTCCACCCCCCGCGTCACGACACTCAACGGCGGAAGGGCCATAATCTCGCAGGGGACCAAGATCCCTTATCAGACCATCAGCGACATGGGGACCCAGACCCAGTTCGAAAATGCCGAACTGCTCCTTGAGGTCTCCCCCGTCATCAACCCCGACAACAGCGTCATCCTCGACATTCGGGCCTCCAACAGCTCGGTCGGCGCGACGGTCCCGACCGGTCTCGGCGCCACGGCCATCGCCATCGACGAGAGACGCGCCGAGACGAAGGTGCTGGTGCGCGACGGCGAGACGACGGTCATCGGCGGCATCTTCGTCGAAAGCGAGCGCGAGAGCGAGGTGGGGGTTCCGCTGCTGATGAGCATCCCGATCTTGGGGAACTTCTTCAAATCGACGACCAAGGAGAGCGAGCGCCGCGAGCTGCTCGTCTTCATCACGCCGCGCATTCTGAACTAGTGTCCCGTGTACGCTCACTTTCGGTTTGCCCGCCGGGCGCCGAAGCTGCTATAAATGGCATCATGTACCTGAAAGAAGAGGACAGGTTCGCCCTGTCCTCTTCGCATGTGATATGCGAGGAGCGCCGTGCCCGATAGCGATGAGCGCAACATCGTCCTGATCGGCTTCATGGGGTCGGGCAAGAGCACCGTGGCCGAAGTCCTTGAACAAAAAGGATTTTCTCGCGTCGATCTCGATGCGCTGATCGCCGAGCGCGCCGGCAGGACGATCCCGGAAATCTTCGCCGACGAAGGTGAAGAAGCCTTTCGCGACCTCGAAAGCGAGGCGCTCGCCTCTCTCGGTGCGCTGCGACGCACCGTCGTCTCCACCGGCGGCGGGATCGTCGGGCGGGAGCGGAACTGGCCGATCATGCGCTCTATCGGCCCGGTCGTCTATCTCGATGCCGCATGGGAGACGCTGCGCCGCCGCCTCGCCGAAGGGGAGGGCCGCCCCCTGGCCGACAAGGGCGACTGGGTCAAGGTCGAGGCCTTGTGGCGTCGTCGCCTCCCCCTTTACCGTCGGGCGGAGGTCGTCGTCGAGACCGACGATCTCGGGCCGAACGAGGTGGCGCAGCGGATTTTGGACCATGTAGCGCAGCGTCGTGAGGAGTCACCATGGAACAACTGAGCGTCGGTCTGGGCGAGCGCAGCTATCCGATCTGGATCGGCGCCGATATCCTCGATCGCCTCGGCGAGGCTCTGCGCCGCGTCTCCTTCCCGAAACGCGTCGCGCTGGTGAGCAACCCGACGGTCTTCGCCCTCTACGGCGAGCGCGTCATCGAGGCGCTGCGCCGCGAAGGGATGAACCCGTCGGTTATCACCATCCCCGACGGCGAGGAGCACAAGAATCTCGCCACCCTCGAGACGGTCTACGATGCCCTGATCGGCGGGGGATTCGACAGGGGCGCCGGACTGATCGCCTTGGGGGGAGGCGTCGTCGGCGACTTGGCCGGATTCGCCGCCGCCACCTTTTTGCGCGGTATCCCCTTCGCGCAGGTCCCCACCACCCTGCTCTCTCAGGTCGACAGCTCCGTCGGCGGAAAGACGGGGGTCAACCATCGCCTGGGTAAAAATCTCATCGGCGCCTTCTACCAGCCCCTTCACGTTCACATCGACGTCGCGACCCTCAAGACCCTTCCTCCAAGAGAATTCGCCGCCGGGATGGCCGAGGTCGTCAAGTACGGCGTCATCCGCGACGCTGCCTTCTTTCAGAGTCTTCAGCAGGGGCGCGAAAGCCTGATGCGCCAGGAGCCCTCCGCCTTGATCGCCGCGGTGAAGAAATCTTGCCAAATCAAGGCCGATGTTGTAGAAAATGACGAAAAAGAGAGCTCTTTGCGGGCGATTCTCAATTTCGGGCACACCTTCGGCCACGCCGTCGAGACCCTTGCCGGCTACGGCAGCGTCCGACACGGCGAGGCGGTCGCCATCGGCATGGTCGCCGCGGCCCTGGCTTCCCGCACCCGCGGTCTGTGCTCCGACGACGATGTGGCGGCGATCCGCACCCTGCTGACCTCTTTGCACCTCCCCACGGCTCCCCCCGACTTTCCCCTGGACGCCTATCTCCAGGCGATGGGGCGGGACAAAAAGGTGAAGGGGGGGACGCTCCGCATGGTCCTCAACAAAGGGATCGGCGACTGCGCCATTGTCGAGATCCCGGACCCGGAGGCTCTCTTCGCGACGATCCTGGCGGGGTTGAATCCCCCGGCTCGCTAGGGTCATGAGGCTTATTTCTGCCATGCCGAACTTTTTCAATCACAGCGCGACGCAATCCGACGACCCCATCGCCACCCCCACCATCGCAGCCATCTACCTTCGTCAGGGGCTCCCTCAGCGGGCCTTGAACGTCTATCGCAATCTGCTTCGCGACGACCCCGACAACATCCCCCTTCGCCGTCAGATGGAAGAGCTTCAGGAGCGCCTTCTGGCCGAAGAGGCGCAGATGCGTGAGACGCCCGAACAGGGCGACGTCCATGACCCCGCTCTCGTCGCCGAGCGGCAGATCGCTCTTCTCACCCTCTGGCTCGATGCCGCGCGAAGGAGAAAATGCCATGTTTCGTGAGACTCTGCAAAAAATCGTCGAACAGAGCTGCGGAGGGATCGGCGCCGTCCTCATGGGGTACGACGGCATCCCGGTCGAGGTCTATTTCCGCGACGACGTCGAGGACGACTTCTCGCAGCTGACGGTGGAATACTCGGCGTCGCTCAAGGAGATCAAGCAGGCCGCGCGCATCCTCAATACCGGCGCCATGGAGGAGGTGTCGATCAAGACAGGTCGGCATCAGCTCATCGTGCGCGCCCTGAACGACGATTATTTCGTCGCCCTGGCCCTCGATGCCGAAGGGAACTTCGGCAAAGGGCGCTTTTTGCTCATGCGCGAAGCGTACGCTCTGCGCGACGCGCTGTCGTGACCGCCATGGAGATACTCGTCCTGCACGGCCCCAACCTCAATCTGCTCGGCACGCGCGAACCGCAGATCTACGGGAGCGAAACCCTCGACGACATCAACGATCGGCTGGCCGAGCTTGCCGCCGAGCTCGGCGTGACCGTGCGCACCTTTCAGTCCAACCACGAAGGGGAGCTCATCGACCGCATTCATCAGGCCCGCTCCGAGGGGGTCGCGGCGATCCTCATCAACCCCGGCGGCTACACCCACACCAGCATCGCGCTGCGCGATGCGATCAGCGCCGTCGCCATCCCGACCGTCGAAGTGCATCTCTCCAACGTCCACGCCCGAGAACCGTTCCGCCAGCACTCCTATATCGCCCCCGTCGCCCTCGGACAGATCTGCGGTTTCGGCGCAGACGGCTATCTGCTGGCGCTGCGGGGGATTTTAGCGAAGGTAAAGCCCGGGTCGCGCCGGAGCTGAACGGCGGCGCGATCGACTCACTTTCTCTGCGCATCCCCGTGCTCGGTGGTCAGACCTTTGTTTATTGAAAGTAAAATCGCGATATGATACAAAACAGAGCCGAAAAAGCGATCGATCTTCTCGCCGAGTGCAGCGTCGACGCGTTGGTCTTTTTCTATCCCCCGACCATCCGATACCTGTGCGGATTCTCCGGAACCGACGGGGCGCTGGCGATCACGGCGAAGGGGGATTGTTTCCTGACCGATTCGCGCTACACCACGCAGGCCCGAGATCAGGTCGCCGCCGACGAGATTCGCGAATATCAGATCAAGTTCGACGGCGTGACCGCCTGGCTGCGCGAGCAGGGGGTGCGGCGCATCGGCTTCGAGGGCGAGACCCTCTCGGTCAGCGCCGCCAGGCGTCTCCAGGAAAAGGGGGACGCGCAGTGGGAGTGGGTTGCGCTGGAGAAGCCGGTGACGTCGCTGCGCGGGATCAAGGACGCTGCGGAGCTCGCCGCCCTGAACGAGGCGACGCGCCTCAACGCCGAAGCCTTCGAAGAGATCGTCCCCATGCTTCGCCCCGGCACCCCCGAGCGCGAAATCGCCCTGGCGCTCGAGCTCGCGCTGAAGCGCCGCGGCGGCGAGGAGAAGGCCTTCGATTTCATCGTCGCCTCCGGCGAGCGGGGCGCTCTGCCTCACGGAGTCGCCTCCGGGCGCGAAATCCGCGCCGGGGAGCTCGTCACCATCGATTTCGGAACCCGCATCGGCGGCTATCACTCCGACGAGACGGTCACGGTGGCCATAGGCGAGGTCGCGCCACAACTGCGCGAGATCTACGATCTGACGCTTCGGGCGCACGACGCGGCGATCGACGCCGTTCGCCCCGGAGTCCCCCTGAAGGAGATCGACGCCGTCGCCCGCGACCTCATCGCCGCCGGTGGATACGGCCCGTATTTCGGCCACGGCCTCGGTCACGGCGTCGGCCTCGAAGTCCACGAATTCCCCACGGTGTCGACCCGCTCCGAGGACATCGCTCGCGAGGGGATGATCTTCACCGTCGAGCCGGGGATCTATCTGCCCGGCGTGGGGGGCGTGCGCATCGAGGACATGGTTCTGGTCACCGCCGACGGGTGCCGCTGCCTTACACGTATTCCGAAGAAGTTCCGGGTTTTGCCGGTCTGAGCTGGCGCAAGATCCGCTTCTTCCATTCCCCCTTTCACCAAAGGGGCCGTATACATCGTCAGAAGGAGGACGTTTTTCGCATGGATATCAAGGATCTCAAAGTTCTGATCAAGATGGTCACCGAAACGGATATCACCGAGTTCGAAATGGAAGGAGCCGAGGAGCGGATCGTCATTCGCCGAGGCAAGAATCAGGAGATCGTCCATGTGGCCTCTCCGGTCTATGCGCAGCCCGCTCCCCCGACCGCCGCTCCCCAGGCCGCCCCCGCGCAGGCGGTGCCCGCCGAGGGCGCAGCTCCCCAGAAGGCCGTGAACGAGAAGTACGAAACGATCACCTCGCCCATCGTCGGCACCTTCTACCGCGCACCTTCGCCCGACTCCGACCCCTACGTCCAGGCCGGCAGCGTCGTCGAGAAGGGGCAGACCCTGTGCATCGTCGAAGCGATGAAGCTCATGAACGAGATCGAGGCCGAATTCAAGTGCAAGGTGATCGAGATCCTCAAGGAAAACGCCCAGCCCGTCGAATTCGGCGAGGCGCTGTTCCTGGTCGAGAGGATCTAGGAAAGAGCAATTTTGAATTTTGAATTCTGAATTTTGGATTAAATTTCAAGGCCTGATCTTTGGCCTTGGGCCTCGAGCCTAGCGCCTGTTTTCGGAGAAGAACCTCATGTTCCATAAAATCCTGATCGCCAATCGCGGCGAGATCGCGCTTCGGATCATCCGCGCCTGCAAAGAGCTCGGCATCAAGACCGTGGCCGTCCATTCGGATGTCGACAGCGAGGCGCTGCACGTCATGCTGGCCGATGAGAGCATCTGCATCGGCCCGGCGCCCAGCGCCAAGAGCTATCTCAACATGAAGGCCATCATCAGCGCCGCCGAGGTCACCGATGCCGACGCCATCCACCCCGGCTACGGCTTTTTATCGGAGAATGCCGAGTTTGCCGAGATCTGCGAGCGCTGCGGCATCACCTTCATCGGCCCCACCGCCGACGCCATGCGGCGCATGGGAGACAAGATCAGCGCCCGCCAGACGGTGACCGCCGCAGGGGTTCCGATCCTCCCCGGCACCAAGGACGGCGTGAAGACGCCTGAAGAGGCCGTCAAGATCGCCGATCAGATCGGTTATCCCGTCATCATCAAGGCGACGGCCGGCGGCGGTGGCCGCGGGATGAAGGTCGTTCACTCGCCGGCTTCCCTGCCCAACGCGTTCGCCGCGGCGCGCTCGGAGGCCCAGGCGGGCTTCGGCAACCCCGACGTCTACATCGAGAAGTACTGCGAGCGCCCCCGCCACGTCGAGATCCAGATCCTCGCCGACAAGCACGGCAACGTCATCCACCTGGGCGAACGCGACTGCTCCATTCAGCGCCGCCACCAGAAGCTCATCGAAGAGGCGCCCTGCCCCGTTCTCACCCCCGAGCTGCGCAAGAGGATGGGTGAGTGCGCCGTGGCCGCCGCCAAGGCGGTGAACTATTCGAGCGTCGGCACCATGGAGTTTCTCCTCGACCAGCAGGGGAACTTCTACTTCATGGAGATGAACACCCGCGTGCAGGTCGAGCACCCCGTCACCGAGATGGTCACCGGCATCGACATCATCAAGGAGCAGATCCGCTCCGCCGCCGGGTTGCCGCTGCGCTTCCGGCAGGAAGACATCAAAATCGGCGGCCACTCCATCGAGTGCCGCATCAACGCCGAGCACCCCTTCAAGTTCACTCCCTCGCCGGGCAAGATCGACGGCTATCACCCCCCGGGCGGCCTCGGCGTGCGCGTCGACAGCGCCGTCTACGACCAGTACACCGTGCTGCCGCACTACGACTCGATGATCGCCAAGCTCATCGTCCACGCCGACACCCGCGAAGAGGCGATCCGGCGCATGGCGAGGGCGCTGGACGAGTACATCATCGAGGGGATCAAGACGAGCATCTCCTTTCACCAGCGCATCATGAACAGCAAGGAGTTCATCGAAGGGGATGTCGATACGGGGTTTCTGGAGAGGATAAATTTCTAGAGGGCGTAGGGGCGTGATTTATCACGCCCGATTTCAGCGCCAGAGGCAACTGTTCAGCATCGGGTCCCAACTCCCATGCCAAGGGACGCTTTTCGCCGTCCATGGCCGCTTGACTGGCGCCGTCCATGGCGCCAGACACCCTTGTCATGTGAGCCGCGACCCCACAAGGTGAATAGATACCGCCAGAGAAGGTTTCATTTGACCAGATGGCGCCTGATCCGCACGCCCCCCCTTGCGG